>JAKLIM010000001.1 GCA_022709605.1 Bacteroidota bacterium
TGAAAACAGTTTGGACCGAAGTAATTCGATTGAAAAAATACGGAGTTACCGGTAATGAACTGACACGTGCCAAAAATGAATACCTCAAACGGAAGGAATCTGGTTATAACGAACGCAGTAAAACACGCTCCGGATCGTATGTAAATAAATACATGAACCATTTTCTGAAAGGTGAAGCGCCACTCGATATTGAGTTTGAATATCCAATGAGTAAGGAACTTACATCCGAAATAACGACGAAAGATATTTCCGCAAGCATTGCTAAATACATTTCTAATACCAACCGCGATATTTTGGTAACTGCCCCTGAAAAAGATAAGGATGCGTTGCCAAAAGAAGCCGATTTCAACCGATGGATGAAAGAAGTTGAAAGCAGTAAAATAGCTGCCAATCAGGATAATAAAAACAATAAAACCCTGTTGGCAACAAAGCCAGCAACAGGAAAAATAGTAAATACAACAACAAACTCAGCCATTGGAACAACTGAATTTACTCTGTCGAACGGAGTAAAAGTAGTGCTGAAACCTACCGATTTTAAAAACGATGAGATCAGCTTTACCGCTTTCAGTCCCGGTGGAACTTCGCTCTACAAGGATAATGAATACGAATCGGCTGATGCAGCAACCGGTGTAACAACTTCGGCGGGGTTGGGCGATTTTACACTTAGCGAATTGCAAAAACACCTCACCGGAAAAAGGATGAACGTAAAACCTTATATCGGTGAACGATACGAAGGATTCAGCGGTTCAGCAGCACCGGACGATCTGGAAACAGCCCTGCAACTTGTGTATCTGTATTTTACACAGCCACGAAAAGACTTCAGTGTGATAACCGGAGAGTTGGAACGCGCTAAAGTTTCGATAGCGAATCGTGGCAACGACCCTTCAACCGTTTTCTCCGATTCGGTTTCGGCTATTCTGAGCAATTACAATATCCGACGAACGGCTCCGAGCATCGAAAAATTGAATGCAATAGACTTCAATCGATCTTATGATATTTACAAAGAGCGGTTTGCCGATGCCGGTGATTTTACTTTCACGTTTGTGGGAAACTTTGATGTAGAAAAAATAAAACCACTTTTGGAACAATATCTCGGCGCTTTGCCAGCAATTAATCGCGTAGAAGAAGCCCGCAATTTGGGCATTCAAACACCTGCCGGAAAAATTGACAGAAAAGTGTATAAAGGCATTGACAATAAATCTTCTGTGCGCCTGGTATTCAGTGGTTCGTACAACTACAGCGAAACTGAAAACTATAAACTGAATGCTTTGGCCGACTTGCTTACCATCAAATTGATCGAAAGATTGCGTGAGGACGAAGGTGGTGTTTATGGAGTGAGTGCATCAGCCAATTACAGTAAATTTCCAAAAAACAGATATTCAGTAAATATAAGTTTTGGATGTGCACCCACTAATGTCGAAAAACTGATTTCGGCGGTTCAGGAAGTTATTGAGAAAGTTAAAACTGAATTGCCACAAGCACTTGACATTGAGAAAATTGTGAATGAAGACTTGCGTTCAATGGAATTACAACTGAAAACAAATGGTTTCTGGCTTTCGTATCTGGTCGGAAAACAGCAAACCGGCGATAACCTTTTGTCGGTGCTGGATTACAAAGAAAAGCTTAAAAAAATTACGCCTGAAGCCCTGCAATCGGCGGCTCGGGAATACCTCACCGGCGAAAACTTTATACGTATTGTTCTGTATCCTGAAAAAAAACAATAAAAAAATATTGAACTCATAAATAAGAATAACCACATATTTAATTAAAATAAAAAATTTGGGAATCGGAAATTGAATATTATTGTGGTTAACCGAAAGCCCGAAACGTTAAAATCATTAATTTAATTGTAGCGGCGATGCGACGTGATGTCGGATCGCCGTTTTTAATTTTCAACACTAAAAATAACCGCATAATTATACCAAAATATTGAATATTCAATTAAATTTAAAATATTTATTTATTTGACTGGATTTTTTTATTATTCATACGGCATATAATATAAGAACCATAAAATATCTATAAAAATGGATATTAACACTAAAACAAATTTCCTATGAATGAAAAACTTTTGAATTTACTTCAAAAAAAAATGAGTGCTGAATTAAATTCAGACGAAGAAAAAGAATTAGCCGGATTAATATTAGACTCCGGCAAAGATGAACTTATTGAAATAACAACTGCGATGTATGAACAATACATACCAAACAGTGAAATTTCGCAAATTGAAAAGGAAAGAATCTTACATTCAATACTTTATGGCAGTTCGAAGCCTGTAATTCCATTCAAAAGGGCTAAATCGAAACGATGGATTGCAGCTGTAGCAGCTTGTGCTGTTATTCTTCTATCGGTGGGAACATTGTATTTGAAAAATCAATTGGATATTCTGCAAGAAAGAATTATTGTGACAGCAGAAGTAATACCTACAACTCAGAAAACAACACATAATCGATATATAAAATTAGCTGATGGAAGTACCGTAGTTTTGAAAGCCGGAAGTACGCTTGATGTTTCGGATCAGTTTAATGCTGCGAATCGTGAAATTTCGTTGAGCGGAGAAGCCTATTTTGATATTGCACATAATCCTGAAAAGCCTTTTATAATTCACACAGGTAATGTAAAAACAACTGTTTTGGGTACAGCATTCGACATTAAGGCCTGGCCAAATCAAAAAGAAGTCATTGTGTCGGTAACGCGTGGTAAAGTACGTGTGGAGAAAAACAACAAAATACTGGCACAACTCACTAAAAATGAACAGATTGAGCTTGATGAAAAAACACTTGAACCAAAACTCCATAAGGTTGATGCTGAGGCCATTGTAAATGATTGGACCAAAACAGATTTGACATTTGAAGATGTAAGCCTACACGAAGTTGTAAAAGTATTGAGCGAAAGATATGGACAAAGCATTACCATTTCGAACGAGGAAATAGCAAGTATTCACGTAGTTACTTCATTTAGTGGCACAGAATCGCTTGAAAACATAATAGATATTCTGTGTACTTTGAACAAAACTCAATATTACGAAAAAGATCAAACAATATATATTTCGGATAACAATTAAAAAAAAGAAGTGTAATATGAAGAATACATCATAACGATAAATTTAAAAACCTCTGAAGTAGGATGCCTCGTGGGTTTATTTTCAAAAATAATTATTAAAATAAATAATCATTACTAATCTCGAAGTAAAGATATGAAAAAAGAAACTATACTATCACTTCATTTTCTGCGGTATATAAAAATTTTTAGCATCATATTTAATATTTTAAATTTTAAGAACTTAAGATTTTTTACCGTTATTTTATTCTTATTATTGGGGCAGTTGGTTGTAAAAACTGAATTAGCGGCCCAAACCCTCAACAGTGAAATAACTTTCGAATTGCAAAATCAAAGTTTAAGCAGTGGCCTTGATAAACTTGCCCGAATATCGAAATTAAGAGTTTCGTACACCATTCCGCAGGTTTCAAAATACACCAAAATTACAGTGGAAAAAGGCTCAAGAACTGTTGCAGCCACTTTAGATTTATTATTATCAAAAACAAATCTTACTTACACGTTAAAAGGAAATAATGTGGTAATTATCGAAAAAAACGATAGAACCGCTGATATTTCTCCCGAACAAAACGGTCAGCCGGGTGTAATTACCGGAAATGTTACAAAAGCTGATGGCGAAGTTTTGGTGGGTGTTACCATTCTGGTAAAAGAAACTGACGGAAAAGGAACTATTACCGATAGTAAAGGTAATTTTTCACTTGCTTTGACCGGTTCGGAAGAAACACTCGTTTTCTCGCAGGTTGGACTTAAAAAACAGGAAGTCAATGTGAATGGACGATCACGGGTAAACGTAAAAATGGAAGATGAGAGTTATGCCCTCGAACAAGTTGTGGTGACAGGTATTTTTAACAAAAAACTGGCTGCTTATACCGGAGCTGCTGTTACTGTAACCGCCAAAGAACTGGAAATGAGCGGAACACGAAATCTTATTACTTCATTGCGTAATATTGACCCGTCTTTTAATATCCTCGATAATAATCTTTATGGTTCTGACCCGAACCGTACTCCTGAAATTCAAATCAGGGGAAACAGCAGCGTGCCAAACATCTCTGAGTTAAAGGATGAAACCAGCGTTGGTCTTAACACTCCGTTAGTAATTATTGATGGCTTTCAATCGACGTTACAACGCTTGATTGATATGAATCAGTACGAAATAGAGTCGATTACCATTCTTAAAGACGCTTCGGCTACAGCCATTTATGGTTCGAGAGGAGCAAACGGCGTAGTGGTGGTAAAAACAAAAGCACCTGTTGAAGGTAAATTACGCATAACTTATAACGGACGCGTCAATTTTGAAGCGCCGGATTTGACCGGTTACAATTTGTTGGGAGCAAGAGAAAAACTTGAATTGGAATATAAAACCGGTTTGTATAACAATGCTCGCGCTGAATCTGATTTACCACTGAAAAAATATTATAATTATTTGTTAAACGAAGTAAATTCAGGCGTAAGTACCGACTGGCTTGCACTTCCATTGCAATTAGGGCTTGGTCAAAAACACAATTTAAGACTCGAAGGTGGAAACGAACAATTCAGATATTCGGCTTCGGCTCAGCTTAATAACGTAAACGGGGTTATGAAAGGCTCTGCAAGAAATAATTTCAACGGCACAATTAAACTGTCGTATGATTTTAAAAATATAACTTTTGCTAACGAATTGGCTGTCGGTTTTACAAATACAGCCGAATCACCTTATGGCAGTTTCGGAGAATATGCCTTGATGAATCCTTATTGGCGTCCTTACGACAAAAACGGTGATATTAATAAGTATTTAGGCAATCCGGGAACAACTGACTATGTCGGAATTTGGAGTTCTTTGCCTACAAACCCAATGTACAATTCTACTATCAATACGTTCGACAAACAAAATAACAATCTGATAACCAACACGACTTCAGTTGATTGGAATATATTTAAAGACCTGAATTTAGTTGCAAAACTGGGATTATCAAAAGGAATGAATCAAAGAGACCGTTTCAGACCAGCAGACCACACCGCATTTTCGAATTATTCGACCGATGATATTTTGCGAAAAGGTGATTATCTTTATATTACCGGCAATCAATTTTCGTACGATGGTAGTGTGACATTATTTTATTCTAAACAAATAAATAAACATTCGTTTAATTATGGATTAGACTATAATATTTTTGAAACAAGTAATTCAAGCTATTCATTTTTGTCGGAAGGATTTAGCAACGAGAACTTCGATTTTCCTTCAATGGCATTACAATATGCAAAAAACGGAAAACCTTCGGGCGATGAAAGTTTAGTGCGTTCCATCGGATTGACAACAAATCTTATTTACAGTTACGACAACAGATATTTTACCGATTTATCTTTTCGTGAAGATGCTTCGTCGCAGTTTGGTTCAGAAAAGCGTTTTGCTCCTTTCTGGTCGGCTGGTATAGGTTGGAATTTGCACAACGAAAAATTTATTAGCAATTTAGAATTTGTAGATCATTTGAAAATCAGAGGTTCGGCCGGAACATCAGGTTCGCAAAATTTTAATGCATATCAGGCGCTTTCGACCTATAAATATTATACCGACGACAGATATTACTCCTGGATGGGTGCATATTTACAAGGACTTGGCAACAAAAATCTTACCTGGCAACAAAAAGAAAATTACAACTTAGGTTTTGAAACTCAGTTATTCAAACAAAGAATTTTGTTGTCCGTAGATGTTTATACTTCCAGAACAAACAATCTGGTATCTTCCATTGACCTGGCTCCTTCGAATGGTTTTTCGAGTTATGTCGAAAATGTAGGTCGAATGAAAAATGACGGTTTCGAAGCCAAAGTAACTACTTATTTGTATAAAAATCAGGCAAAAAGAATTTCATGGAACATTACTGCCGCTATTTTTCAGAACAGAAATAAAGTATTGGAAATATCGCAGGCTTTGAAAGATGCTCAGCAAAAAATTATCGAAGGTGGTGGATCAATTCCAACAAAACTTTATCTCGAAGGTTATTCGTCAAATACTATATGGGTAATTCCGTCATTAGGCATTGATCCAAGTACAGGAAAAGAAGTTTTTCTGGATAAAAATGATCAGCCAACTTATACATGGAGTTCAAAAAATATCAGAGCTTGCGGTAACACAGAACCTAAATTGCAGGGTTCTATCGGAAGTTTGTTCAGGTATAAAAACTTTACCGCCAATGTTTCTTTCCGGTTCCTTTACGGCGGTCAGGCTTATAACCAGACATTGATAAATAAAGTTGAAAATGCAAACTACAAATACAATGTAGATGCACGGGTTTACACCGGCCGTTGGCAATATCCGGGCGATAAAGCCATTTTCAAAAGTTTAAACATCACATCAGCTACACAAATGACATCGCGCTTTGTACAGAATGAGAATTCATTGACAGGACAGAATATTAATTTACAATATAATATTATGTCACGAAAACTTATAAATGCGCTTGGTCTTAATGTGATTACACTTTCGGCAGGTGTCGACGATTTCTTTTATTTGTCATCAATTAAACGCGAACGTGGACTTTCTTATCCTTTTGCAAGAAACTTTTCGTTTGGGGTAACAGGTATTTTCTAACTTTAAAAACAATTCGGATATGAATAAAATAATTATTGCAGGAGCACTATTTTTAAGTCTTATTTTCTTGAATTCATGCGACGAATATCTGACCGTGAATCCAAAAACACAAATGACTCAAGATGTGCTTTTTAGCTCAGAGGATGGTTTCAAAGATGCCTTAACCGGTGTTTATATCAAAATGAAAACCTATGATACGTATGGGCTCAATCTAAGTATGACAACTATTGAGCAATTGATTACAAACTGGGATGTAACCGCTAATACGACGGAACAAAAAATTGGATTGTATAATTTTACGGATATTGGTGTTGAAAATAAATTTAATGCCATTTTTTCACAACAGTTCAATACAATTACGAATATAAATGCCATTCTCGAAGGACTGGAGAAAAACGAATCCGTTTTCAAAAATCAGGATTTATACAAACTGATAAAAGGCGAATGTCTTGGTTTACGTGCATATTGTCATTTTGATGTATTGCGTCTTTGGGGACCGGTACCAACTTTGGCCAACGAAACAAGCAAAATTCTTCCTTATGTAAAATTAGTTTCGAAAGATAGAAATGAGCACATTACTTATCAGGAATATAAAACTAACCTGATCAATGATTTGAATGAGTCGGCCTCGTTACTCAATGCTGTGGATCCAATTCTGAAATACTCATTAATTGATTTAGGAAGACCCACAACAAATGGTACAACTCCATTTAATCCTTCGGATACCTATTTTGCATATCGTTATCTCCGTTTAAATTATTATGCTGTAAAAGCGCTCGAAGCTCGGGTAAATTTATGGTTTGGTAATAAGAATGAAGCTTTCAGTGCAGCTAAAGTTGTTATCGAAGCAGCAAATCCGGATGGATCTTCGAAATTTAGATTGGGAATTGCCTCTGATATGACCGCCAAAGATTACAGCATGATAAATGAACATGTGTTTTCATTGTACGATTTTCAGTTAAGCACCAAATTCTCCAATTATTTTGGAAACGGAACACTCAAAAAAGGTTCGGCCGAAACAACTGTAAAATCGCAATTATACTTAAGCACCGGAACTGATATTCGTGAAGTAAACTTATGGGTACTAATCACTCAGGCTAACCAGGCCAAAACCTACATTTGTCAGAAATACAATGTTCCGGTAACAGCAGGTTCAGGATTTGCCGATCAAAACAGAATTCCAATGTTACGATTGAGCGAATTGTATCTTATAGCCGCCGAAACAGCTCCAACACCAATCGAAGGTCAGAGCTATTGGGATGCATTCAAAACTGCCCGAAACGTGGCAACTTCAACATTGCCAACAGATCCTGTTCAGGCTCAAATTGAATTATCCAAAGAGTATCGTCGCGAATTTATTGCTGAAGGTCAGTCTTTTTACGCATACAAAAGGATAAATGCAGTGAAAGCAAATGTATTGTGGACACCTACAGCAGCAGCAACTATTAATTATGTGGTTCCATTGCCACGTACCGAAGTATTATCCAATTAATAAAAAAAATAAAGTGTATGAAAAAAATATTTTTAACATTATTGCCATTGATTGCATTGTTGTTTACAGCATGTGATCAGGATAGCAATTATCTTATTTATAATGATAATGCTTACATTCAGTTCGGTCCGGCCGAGTCACGTATATATACTACATCATACAATTTGTCTGATACTACAAAATTGCAGACTTTCTATTATGAAGAGGCTCAGGTAACTCAGGATACAGTTTTTTTTGATATTTACGCCATCGGTGGAACCAGTACCGTTGACAGACCTTTCACTTTGGTGCAGGAAAATGTTGCGGGCACAGAAAACGCAGTTGCCGGCGAAGACTATTTTGCTTTTACTGATGCAAAAGTAAAGGGAAATTATGTCATCAAAGCAGGCGAGGTTCATACTTTAGTTCCTGTGGTTTTATTGCGAAGCGCAAAACTTAAAACAAGTACGCAAACTTTAAAATTTTCGGTGGTGGAAAATGATAACTTCAAAGTAGGTGAACTTACCAACAACTGGCGAAAAGTGATTTTTAGCGACCGACTTTCGAGGCCAAACGCATGGGATGCCAATACTGCAAAGTATTATTTAGGTGATTACAGCGTTGTAAAACACCGGTTTATGATTGACACTACGGGTGATAAATGGAACGAAGAATTTATTGTATATATCAAAACAGATTTTTCGATGTTGACTTTTTATAAAAACACAGTCAAAATGGCTTTGGTAAATTACAATAACGCACATCCGGGAAATCCACTGAAAGATGAAAATGGAGTAGTTGTTGCTTTTCCGTAATGTCACTTTAAAAAAAAGATCAACTTTTAAATTTTAAAAAATTAAACTTAAAGAAGATGAAGAAATATAATTTAATATTACTGATAACATTGGCTTTAATAGCACATTCCTGCTTCGAAGATCATACCAATTATGATTATCTTGATCATGAAGTAATTAGTGTCAAAGGAATAGATGCAAGTTATAACAAAGTGTCAATGGTTGACTCATTGAACATTACTCCCACTGTATCATCGTCTGATTTGAAAGCAGAATTTGATTACTTCTGGGGAATATACGAAACAAGCGTACAAGGTTCTGCTCCCAAGGTAGATACAATTTCGAAAGAGCTTTCGCTAAAATACTTAATACGTCAACCGGCGAAAACCTGGGTGCTTGTGTTTGGTGCAAAAAACAAAAATACAGGCTATACAAAGCTTATAACTTCTACAATTAATGTTGGTACTCAATTTACAAGAGGTTGGTATGTGCTTAAAAACGAAGGTAATCAAAGCGATTTGGACTTATTTCTCACTCCTACATCCATTGAACCTGCTTCTACAGTTCCAAATGTTTATTCATTTGTAAATAACAGAAAACTAGACGGTAAAGGTTTGGGCATGAATTTTGAGTCAACTTACAAATCGTTTGTAACCGGAGTTAACGCCAATACACGTGCATTTTTTATTTTTACAGATAATGATGCTTCCATTGTAAATACCAATACAATGAAGGAAATTAAAAATTTTGGTCAATGTTTTTATACTGCACCTGCTGTAAAATCACCCGGTTTTATTATGGTTGGTTCGATGGCTGATTATTTTATAAATAACGGTCAATTACATAGCATTTATACTATGTCGTCGAATAATGGAATTTTCGGAAGTATACAAATGAGAGATGCTGTAAATAGTCCGTATTATCTTTCGAAGTATTATATTACAACCTCTGTAAATGATCCAATATTTTTTGACGAAACATCAAGCTCATTTATTTCGGCAGGTGGAGCCGGTACAATGCTTACCGCAGTTACCGATGCCGCAGGTACAGCTATGAGTGCAAATAAAAACAACAAGAATCTTTTGTTTATGGGGATAAGTAATACAGGATCAACAACTTTAGCAGGAGTTGCCGTTTTAGCTGATAAAACCAATCCTCAATTAAAGATTCTATCAACCATAACTCCAAAAGTTTCGGCATTTAAGATGGTGAATGACACGCTATTGAGCACTTCGAAACTATATAATGCAACGAAATATGCAGCAAATATCGGCGACGAAACTTTATTGTATTTTGTTGTTGGTAACGAAGTTTGGTCGCGCAACCTGACCAATAAATTTGAGCAACTTCAATATAAAGTTCCTGCCGGTGAAACCATTACGTTTATCAAACACCGAAAATACACAACTACCACTGAACCTGCTTATGCATATAATTTTATAATGGTCGGTTCAACCGATGGTACTAATTATTCCATTCGGATGTTTAATAAATCGGCCGGGAATCTTGCCGGCACTCCATCAGTTGTATTAACCGGTAAAGGTCAGGCTACAGATGTGTTTTATCTTTCTCCGTCAGTAAATTACACAACATATCCTAATACATATTAAGAAGTTAACCTGTTTTTTTTCACAATTAATAATGATCATGGTCGAAGTTTATTCTCTGCCCATGATTATTAATTCTTATTCTTTACCGAAGTGAAAAAATCATTGAAAAAGAAAATAATTACACATTCTAATAGTTGATAAAAATGAAAAAAAATTTAATACTGGCATTCCTTTTATTTTGTGGAATTACTGTGAGTGGTCAATCAAAAGACCTGACAGTAATAAAAGGAGTTTTTACCAAATCAAAAACTCCCGAATCAATAACTCTTTACAAAGTAGTGAATGGCGATTTGGTTTTACATTCCAAAACACAAGTTGCAAAAGATGGCTCCTTTGGATTTGTAGTAAAACCCGAACCTGCAGGTCTGTATCGAATTGGGGAAAGACCAACCGATTCACGCATATATCTAAGTCCGGGGAAGAATATTTCTTTACAAATCACTGATTCAAATTTTGTAGTGAATAAAATTGATGTCGAAAACACTTTGTTAAGTCGTTGGGATAACCTTCTTAAGCCTTTAAAGAATGCGAATCAACTGACAGGTATGCATACCTACAAAGAAATTTTCCCACTTATTCCGGATATCGAAAAGAAAAAAAATGCTTTTTATGCTACTATCCGTTCCGGAAATGTTTCTTTCGACAAACTGTTTAAAGGGTTGGTTCAGTCAGAGTTCGAATACGAATTGTATCATTTTCTTTATATGCCACGTTCCGTTCATCCCGATGCCAACGCTTTACCCGAAGTTTACAACCGCTTGAGCCGTTTGCCGCATTTCGAAAACACATCTGTGATGAACTACGATTTTGGTATGAGGTATATTTCAACTTTT
The DNA here is from genome assembly GCA_022709605.1 of Bacteroidota bacterium. Classification (GTDB taxonomy): domain Bacteria; phylum Bacteroidota; class Bacteroidia; order Bacteroidales; family Paludibacteraceae; genus Paludibacter. The sequence goes on from JAKLIM010000001.1 coordinate 11,331, forward strand.
ATTCAGTATAAAATTGGTCAGCAAATAAAGGAAACTACTACTCCTGCCCTTAATTATCAGGATAGAATCTTAGCTGCTGTTACCGAATACATTAAAAATGACACGATTAAAGGATGGCATTTGATGAATAATATTTTGTTGCGCTCCAAAGCTTACGACCAGAAATATCGTGATAATATGGCCACAATCAAACCTTATATCCTTGCTGCTGATCAAAAGAAAATTCTTAAAGAATTCGAAAAAACGATACGTTCTTTCGGCGATGGCGAACCGGCAATTAATTTTACCGGAACTACACCCGAAGGCAAAGAAGTTTCATTGTCCGATTTTGTTGGAAGTGTAGTGCTTGTTGATGTTTGGGCTACATGGTGTGGTCCTTGCAAAAAAGAAATTCCATCTCTGAAAGCACTCGAAGAGGAATTCAGAGGTAAAAAAGTGGTATTTATGAGTTATTCTATCGATGAATTAAAAGACACCGAAAAATGGAAAAAATTCATCATCGACGAAAAACTGGTTGGTGTTCAACTCATGGGTAATGCAGCCTGGAAGTCGCCAATTTGTACAGATTACACCATTACCGGCGTTCCACGATTTATGGTTTTCAGCAAAACAGGCAAAATCGTAACCATCGATGCTCCACGACCTTCGACTCCTGAATTAAAAGCATTGCTTGAAAAAGAATTACTTAAATAAATTGAATACTAAATGACAATCGGTATCAAAACCCGATTGTCATTTAAATTATTTGATTTAATTTAAAATATAACTTATTGATAATGATTTAATTATACAAAATAAACAAAGTAAATATTTTTTATGAAAAAATACATTTTCGCTGCAGTTTTATTTATTTCTACTCTTGTTTCTGCACAAGATGGCTCTTATATTTTAAAAGGTAAAATCGGAAAATTGAATGCTCCCGCAAAAATTTATATGCTTGTAGGTCGCAATTCTTTAGATTCTGCCACTTTCAAAAATGGTACCTTCGAAATTAAAGGGACTATTAAATCTCCCAAAAAAGCCAGCTTATATCTCGATCGTAAAGGTGTTGGTTTTTCGGCACTTATGTCTTCAGCAAATGCTGATATGACAGAAATTTATCTTGAAAATGGTACAATTACCTTTACAGGTAAAGATTCAATTTCTACTGCTAAACCGGAAGGATCAGTTTTAAATTTAGAATTTCAGAAATATAAAACAGCTTCAGCTGCACCAAATGCGAAATTAAAAACCATAGTTGCTGATTATCGAAGTGCATCCAAAGAAAAGCAGGAAACAAAAGAGTTTATGACAGAAACGCAGGGGAAATACGAGGCTGCATCATTGGAATTAACTAATATTCAGACCGAATTTATTACATCACATCCCAATAGTTTACTTTCACTGGATTTGATAAAAAACCTCAAAAGTGGGCCCATTGATTTAGAAATTATTGAACCACTTTACAACAGTTTGACTGAAAATGTACGCAACTCAGAAGCTGGAATCGCTTATGCCAAAGAAATTGAAAAAGCCAGAAAAGTGGCTATTGGCGTCGTTGCTCCAGAATTTTCGCAAGCCAACGAAAAAGGGGAAATCGTTAAATTATCTGATTTCAGAGGTAAATATGTACTGATTGACTTTTGGGCTTCGTGGTGTGGTCCTTGCCGTGCCGAAAACCCGAATGTAGTAAATGCTTTCAACACCTACAAAGATAAAAACTTTACAATTTTGGGTGTGTCGCTCGATGCCGAAAAACAGAGAGCTGCCTGGCTCAAAGCCGTTGCTGATGATAAACTAGCCTGGACTCAGGTATCGGATTTGAAAGGATGGATGAATGAAGTTGCGGCTCTTTATGCTGTACGCAGCATTCCACAGAACTTTTTACTCGATCCGGAAGGAAAAATTATTGCTAAAAATTTACGTGGTGAGGCTTTAAATGAAAAATTAAAAGAACTGTTGAAGTAATTTTTTTTAAATTATTATATGAGAAAAAAAGTTGTATTGCTGGCAATGCTGTGCATTTCGGTGTTTAGTTTTGCTCAAATTGAAAATCCGGTTACCTGGAGTTTTAGCAGCCGAAATGTTTCGGCTAACGAATCGGAACTGGTGCTGACAGCAACAATTGAAAAAAGCTGGCATCTTTATTCGCAGTTTATCAACGAAGGTGGTCCTGTACCTACCAGTTTTAAATTTACTCCTTCAGCCGATTACGAATTGGTTGGAAAAGTGAAAGAAACATCGCCTGTAATAAAAACGTTTGATAAAACATTCGAAATGGATGTTGCCTATTTTTCGGGAAAAGCGGTTTTTGTTCAAAAAATAAAACTAAAAAAGCCTGAACTGAAAGTAAATGGCACGTTGGAATTTATGGTTTGCGACGATGACCAATGCCTGCCTCCAGACGAAAAGGCATTTTCGATAGGAGTTAAAAATGATAAGGTTGCAGCCACTGAAACCACTGAGAGTGAACCGACTAAAGTTATTTTACAAGACACAATTTCTGCTACGCTGGATACAGTAGCAGAACCACTTGCACTTGCTAAGGACACTGCAACTTTAATAGCTACTCCCGAAAACACAACTACCGGAGCTGGCGATTATACATTATGGGCAATTTTCCTTGCAGGATTTCTGGGCGGTTTGGCTGCATTTTTTATGCCTTGTATTTTCCCCATGGTGCCTTTTACTGTAAGCTACTTTACCAAATCGTCGGCCAAAGGTGGTGGTGTTGGCAAAGCACTTATTTACGGTTTTTCCATAGTGGTTATTTATGTAGGTATTGGACTGATTGTGAGCATAGTATTTGGAGCTGATGCACTGAATAACCTTTCTACTAATGGTTTTTTCAACCTTTTCTTTTTCTTGTTGCTGGTGGTGTTTGGAGCTTCCTTTTTGGGTGCTTTCGAACTTACTCTACCTTCGAAATGGGTGAACAAAGCCGATGAAAAATCGAGCAGTAAAGGGCTTACAGGCATCTTTTTTATGGCAACTACATTGGCACTGGTTTCATTCTCATGTACCGGACCAATCATAGGATATTTACTTGTGGAAGCAGCCACCATGGGAAGTTATTTGGGTCCGGCAATCGGAATGCTTGGATTTGCCATTGCACTTTCGCTGCCTTTTACGCTGTTTGCAATGTTCCCATCGTGGCTCAAAAGCATGCCAAAATCGGGTGGTTGGCTCAATAGTATCAAAGTTACGCTTGGTTTCCTCGAACTGGCACTGGCGCTGAAATTTCTCTCGAATGTAGATTTGGCTTATCACTGGAATTGGTTCGATCGCGAAGTTTTTCTGGTGCTTTGGATTGTAATTTTTGCTATGCTTGGTTTTTATCTGTTGGGTAAATTACGCTTTTCGCACGACAGTGAAGTGAAAACAGTTTCCGTTTTTCGTTTGTTTTTGTCAATCATTGTTTTCTCGTTCACCGTGTATATGATTCCGGGACTTTGGGGAGCGCCATTACGGTCGATTGCAGCGTTTTTACCACCGCAACAAACACAGGATTTCGACCTTTATACCAATTCGTTGGGTGGAGGAAATACTGACAAAGTAGCGCACGCACCACGAAAATACAGCGATAAATTTCATGCGCCTTACAATATTGATGCATTTTTCGATTACGAAGAAGGAATGGCGTATGCAAAATCGGCAAACAAACCTGTGATGATCGATTTTACGGGTCACGCCTGCGTAAACTGCCGTAAAATGGAAGCCGATGTGTGGTCAACCAAACAGGTACTTGGCATTTTGCAAAACAACTTTGTGTTGATTCAACTTTATGTGGACGATAAAACGCAACTGCCTGATGAAGAGCAATATGTTTCGAATTTCAGCGGTAAAACAATCCGAACCATTGGCAATAAATGGAGCGATTTGCAAGCCTCAAAGTACAATGCCAACTCGCAGCCTTTCTACGTGTTGCTTTCGGCTGATGAAAAAATGCTTGTAAAACCTCAGGGTGCCAATTATAATGCTGATGAATTTGCCGCTTATTTGCAATCCGGTATCAGCGCATTTGCAGCTCAATAATAATTTGCAGCTCAATAATATTTTTGCAGAACACTACTTAAGAAGCAACCTTTGTTTAATAAGCAAAGGTTGATTTTTTTTAAACATAATTTGATTCAAAACTTATAGTATTGACTATACCTTACACCTTTTTGATTATTTTGTCCATTCATGATTGATGATTTGTATATACATTTGTCCATTCAAAATATTGTGTAAAAATTGAAAGCTTATTTTCAATTTAAATAGCTATAATAACAATATCGAATGATTATTAATGCCTTAAATATCAACATCATGAAAAAAAATATACTCCGAAATACCCTTATTGTGTTTTTATCCTCTTTCTGTTTTCTGGCAGGAGCCGCCAATGTGGGCGACACACTAACGGTTGGTGGTAAAAAATACAAATTACTAAGCACAAACTTAATCCCAAATCCGGGCTTTGAAAGCGGCTTTACCGGTTGGACCGATGCCACCACTTCGGCAGCATTACTTACAACGGCCAAATTCAGTATCGCAACTACAGGAGGAGTCAGCAATTCGAAATATCTGATTGGGTTAGCCAACGAAAATTCAAGCTCGTCAGGTTCTATCGGAACAGGATGGCCAATTTCTTCGGGAAAAAGTTATCTATTAGCTTTTCAGGTAAAATATCTTACAGCTACAACTGCAGCAGCCTCCGAAGTCTATCTGAAAATTTCGCGTACCAACGATAAAACATCTTCCACAGAACCCGCAGTACTTATTAATAGTACTCAGGTAAATGGTGGAGGAGTCTGGACACAAAATTACGTATATTTCACCAATTCAAGTCCTGTTTATAGCTATATTCAGGCTCGTTTTCGTTGGTTGGGCAATCGCCTGGGTTTTGATGATTTTATGCTTTACGAAGCCATCGAAATTTTAAATACAGAAGGTTTACAAACAATAATTACAGAGGCTCAAGCTCTCTATAATGCCGCAGCCAACGGCGCTGCAGAATTACAAACAGCGATCACATCTGCTCAGGGATTTCTCTCCAGCACATCGTCGGCCGAAGTAAACACGGCCATTACCAATCTGCAAAAAGCAATTCAGACGTATAAATATGCCAATGCTTCGCCTGCCAATCCATTAGATATGACAAGCTTTATTGTCAATCCTGGATTTGACGCCAATGCCACAACCGGTTGGGAAGGCGCAGGTACAGTTAACAACCACGCCGTGGAATTTTATCAGAAAACTTTTGATATGTATCAGACTATCAGCGGTCTTCCGGCCGGGAAATACAGATTGAAAGCCAAAGGTTTTGAACGTCCCAAAGCAAACGACGTAGGAGCAGCCTACAAAGCCGGAACTGAAACAATTTATGCACGATTATATGCGCAATCACCAAATTATTCTGAAGTAAATATACCCTTCAACTCCTTGTACAAACACGCTTTCGCAGGGACAGGCTCTGCAAACGGATATGTAAATACAATGGCAGCTGCTGAGGTTATGTTTACAAACAATTCCATGAATTATTACGAAATGACTTTACCCGATATCATGCTGAATGCCGGTCAGAAGTTGACAATCGGTGCTAAAACCAACTTCCAACAAAATGGATATTGGGCACTTTTCGATAATTTCAAACTGGAATATTTAGGTGCAACCGATATAAATGACTTAGCCATTGCACTCAACAACAGAATAATAGAAGCTCAATATTTGTTGACACAACGAATTCAAAATTCTGTTGCCGTTGGATTGAATGCAGCCATCACGCAGGCTCAGGCGGCAACTTCGGCAATTCCATTGGTGCAAAACGATATTACTGCCGCAAAAACGGTCGTTGATGCAGCCATTAGTTCGGCTTATACATCGATAAACGCATACCAAAAATTGCAAAAAGCCATCAACGATGCCAATCAAATTATGACTTTTTTGGAAAAGGAAACTGATATTACAAAATTGCAAAACGCCATAAGTTCAGCATCGTTGAGTTACGAAAACCGTGATTTGACACTGGCACAAATTAACACTGCCACGACAACACTGATTACCAATACCCGAAGTGTAGGCAAACAGATATATAATCCCAGCTGGATGATGGGAGATATTTATAACCCAACAAATAACTGGTCGATAGAGCGAAGCAAACAATCGAAAAACTGGATATTGTTCTGGGAACCCGGTTTTGGAGATAATCCGGGTAGCATTGTGGATGAATGCCTGGCGCTTGCAGAGAAAAGTTTTAAATTTTATGCGGATTCACTGAAGTTTATCAAAAAAGGTGCATCCAAAACCGATAATTACAAAATGATTATACGCCTTCGTTATACCACCGAATGGGAAGCAAGTGGTTCGGGTGTGGATAACACCATTGGATTGCTTACGCTTACTTCCTGGGCGCTTACTTCAAGAGGCGGACAAACCATTGCACACGAAGTGGGACATTGTTTCCAGTACCAGACTCACTGCGATAACAACGATTCGAACGGTTGGATGTACGGTTACGGCGCTGATGCTTCGGGCAGTAACGGATGGTGGGAACAATGTGCGCAATGGCAGGCATATAAAGTTTTCCCAACGCAGCAATTTACCAGCGAATGGTTCACCGGTTATTTGAGTAATGCTCACAAACATTTATTGCATGAAGCACCACGTTACAACAATTATTTTATTCAGGATTATTGGTGCAACCTGCACGGAATGGACATCATTGGTAAGTTGTGGAACAAATCCATCAAACCCGAAGATCCTGTGGAAGCTTACAAACGACTTACCGGAATTTCTCAAAGTAAATTCAATGACGAAATGTGGGATTGCGCAGCCAAATTTACAACCTGGGATATTCCGGCATTGAAATCGTACGGTGCAAGTTACATCAGTTCGCGGACTCAACCCAAAATGAACAATCAGGGAAGTTATGTATGGAGAATTGATTCTACGGCATGTCTTGAAAATTACGGACACAATATTATCAGAGTTAATGCACCGACTACAGCCAAAACTGTGACTGCTTATTTCGAAGGATTAGCCGGAACAAAAGGCTTCCGTAAAAACTATGTAAATTCTGCCGGCTGGCGCTATGGTTTTATCGCTTTGTTGAAAGACGGAACGCGTGTTTATGGTGAAATGAAAGCCGCCAACATGACTGAAAATGCAGGAAAAAGCAGCATTAACTTTGATTGCCCTGCTAACTGCGACAAATTATGGTTGGTTGTTTCGGGTGCACCAACTACACACTGGCGTCATGCGTGGGACGATAATGATGCTCCGGACGAACAATGGCCTTACCAGGTGAGTTACAACAATACTAATTTGTATGGATATACCAATGTGGTAATAAATGCGGTTCATAATCCTTACGAAGAAATCATCAAAATCAGCACTAATAATAACATGCTGTTTATCAGCGACATTCCATCGGAATCAACCGTAAGAATATTCAACACACTGGGCAAACATATATTGAACGAAAAAGTAAATGGAACAAGTTTTGAAACCGGGCTGCCTTCTGGAATATTTATTGTATCCATCAATACCGACCAGGGTGTGATTAACCGGAAGATAATGATAAAATAGAAAAACGAATGAAAAAACGCCTCAAAAGTTTTCCATACAACTTTTGGGGCGTTTTTATTTAATTTTGAAATATGTTTATGCTGAAATAATGTTATAACATGATTTATTACTGATACTGAATATAAACGGGTTGTGGTTGCAGTTTTAATAAATCTTCGGGTGTTAACATCACATGGGGCGCCTTTTTTAAATCATTTTTGTAAAATAATTTAAACCCGGTAAATTGTACAGGCTCCTTTCGAATGTAAAGTTTATAAGTGCTTCGTTTCAGTATCGGTTCGCCCCAACCGTCCATATTCATCACAATTTGAACTTCGGGACGTAATTTTATATTTTTATAATTTTTGACCATTCCCTGTGTAAACCGATGCACAACAAGTATTTTGGGCGTCAGCTTATTCTTTTTCACTAACTTAGCCAGGTAATCCGTACAAAAATTTATGTCATCTGCATCCATGCTGCCAATTTTCTTGCCCGGTATACTACCATCTTTCATCGAAAACTCCGGGTCAATTCCCAAATGAACCTGAGGCATTTTGAGGTATTTTTCCAACAATGGCACTTCATGTTGCAATTTACTTTTTGCAACCTGAATATCTAAAAAAAGTATGGCATTTCCCATTTTTGCAATGGCCAGCGCTGAATCAATCTGTTGCTCGGGCATTCGTTTACAATACGTTCCGTCGGGCATTGGAATTCCCTGAGCCACCACAGCTATATAATGAATGGCAGGAAGTACCGGTGTTGCTGAGTCGGCTTTATTCCAGGCAGCCATTTCTTCATTCAACCTGCGCCAAACTTCTTTGGGAGGAAATTCGCCCAAAATTCCCATTCGAACCGAATAAAGATTGCCATAATATGCTACAATTCTTTTGAAGGGTAAAATTGCTCCCGGTAATGGATAAGCTCTAAGATTGTTGGGCCACAAACCTGTGGTGTCCCCATTGGCCATAGCCACCATTTTTTGTTTATAAGCCAAAGTATCAAGAACCGGAATTTTATCTTTTTCGCTTTGTTCTGTCGATATTTTTTTGGTTTTGTTTTCAGTACATGCACCGAGCAGAAAAATAAATGCAAGCATACTAAAAACCACTTGAAAACTGATAGTTAGCCGTTTATATATCATAATTTTAATTTTTTACTTATAAATCTGTGTTTGAATAATTTTATTTATAATATATCTACAAAAAAATATATCCCATTATTAATTCTTAAAAATATTAATCAAAAGATTTGCGCATCGATCTGATTAAACCTTGTGGAGATCCTTCAGTAGCAATTATTCTGCGTACTGTTTGGAGTGGCATCAATGAATCGCGCTTGGTTGATAACGAAAACGAAAGTTTGAAATATTGGCTGAGTCCCATCACACTTTCGTGATTGAAAATGCCATAAGGATGCGCCCAGTAACTTACGTTTGTCCCTGTTATCGATTCTAATTTTTTGCGGGGTTCAATGACCTGTTTTTCCCAATCTGCGGGTTCCTTGTACTTGGTAATCATGGTGTGATCCCAACTATGCATTCCAATGGTATGTCCGGCTTGCGCAAGTTGAGCAATCTGTTCAGTTTTCATGTAGTTTTTCTTATTATACGTTATTGTCATAATAAAAAAAGCGCCTCTGAATCCATATTGCTCAAGTATCGGTGCTGCAATTTCGGCATGTTCCACCCGCGAATCGTCAAAAGTAATTACAAATGGTTTATCGGGCAGAGTTTTATTATACACTAAATAATCGTACAACTGGTCGGGCAGAATCGAATGGAAACCGCTGTCGGAAAGCGTTTTAATTTGCGAAGTAAATGTGGCCGGACTAACCGTATATTCATCGTTGCGACCATTGGCAATGCGATGAAAGCAAATGACCGGAACCTGGGGTTTTGCAAGTATCTGTTCGGTCGAATTCTTTTCTAAAGCTACACTGTCTTTAACTACAGCGTTGGTTTGCGATTTGGAATTACTTTGCTTCTGATTTCCGGAGTTGCAACTGAGAACCAAAAAACTACAAAGAATAATACTTGAAATGATAAATTTATTGTGACCAGAAACTCTTAAACGGCCATCTTTTTTATTATTTTTTTTCATAATTAAATGTTGGATTGTCCTGAAAATTTTCACACAATGCCTTCAAAATATTCTATTTCAATTTTAAATAATCAGGCTTTACTTTTTTATCGATTGATAAATCACTTCCTGAATTTTTGGACGTATACTCATGGCAGCCAGTTTATTTGGCCCATCAGCCGGATAAGTTCGGTTGCTTAAAAACACATATATCAATTTATTTACCGGATCGACCCAACAGCAAGTGCCGGTGTAACCTGTATGACCATAAACAGCCTGTGGTGCCGAATTACAACACGGATTATTGTTCGGTTTCGATGGAACCGGTTTGTCAAACCCAAGTCCGCGCCTTCCGCTTGCCGACACAGTGGTGGTAAAAAGCTCACAAGTTTCGGCACAAAGGTACGACATTCCTTCATATTCACCATTGTTAAGCAACATTTGATAAACAGCAGCAACATCTGCGGCCGTTGAAAATAAACCTGCATTGCCCGAAACTCCGCCTAAAAATGCCGCTGAAGGATCATGAACATAGCCCTGAATTACGCCTTTGCGCAAATAATCTTTTTTTAATGTAGGTGCAATCTCATCTATTTTGTGCTTACGCAATGGAAGATAAGCTATATTCCTCAGTTTCATTGTTAAAAAGAATTCTTTGTCTAAAAACAAATCCATGGGCATTCCGCTGATAGTTTCGGCAATTTCTTTTAAAATAATAAAGTTGATACAACTGTACAGATAGGTTTTGTTCCCAACCCGTGCATTGGCAATCATCTGCATTGCAGCTTCGTGAAACCTGTAATGCAAATAAAAACTATCAGAAACCTGAAGTGTAAATTCAGGCGAAGGCACGTTCGAAACCAGGTCTTCTTTGTATTTTGAAGTCGTACTGTTCAGGGTCACATAATGTGGATTTTCATTCGTAGTTGTCATGAATGAAGGTGTACTTTTAGCCTCAATAGCCAGATTTTGAAACGGAAGTCCTGCCGGCAAACCGGTTTCGTGAAACAGCAAATCGGTTATCGTGATGTTTTCCTTGTCGGTCCCTTTAAGAAATGCAAGATAAACCGAAGCCTTATCTGTTAGTTTCAGTTTGCCCTGATCATAAAGTTTCATGATGGCGAGCAAAGTACCGGTGGTTTTTGAAAGCGAAGCCAGATCGTACATCGTCGTTGGCTGTACTTTTTGCTTTGACTCATATGAATAATACCCGAAACTCTTGTTATAAACCGTTTTATTATCCTTCATTACCAACACTATACAACCCGGGAATGCACTGACATTCAGACCATCATATACAATTGAATCTATTCGCAACAAAGTCGATGAATTCATCCCAACACTTTCGGGCGAATACAAAACGGTAGAATCAGTGGAAAGTGAAATGCTATCTCCGGAAACAACATTTACGAAATCGTTGTTTGAGAAATTATTCCCTGCCCGATTACATACAAATATGAAAAATAATAAAACGAGTATGCTGATTTTTTGTATTCGCATAATTTGATGCTGTTTTTTTTTGAAAAATTGTAAATTTAACAACACTTCTGATTCCTGACCCGCAAAATAAATGAACTGATTTTATTTAACTATCACTGTATGAGGAATTCATAAAAGTCGGAACTACAATACAAACTTACGAATTGATTTTGATTATTCAGTCGAATACGTGCAGTTAATTTCAAAAAAATTGACTTTACGTTATAAAGAGATACATCAACACTTTGTTCAGAAAAAAACAGATTTCGAAATTTATATAAGGGTTTTTTAATAAATTTAAATAAACAATTATCTTTCGGGGGTGTTTAGGAGAGTAAACTCTTTTTTATGCAAAAATTTTCTTTGTCAATTAAACCATAGCCTTCAAAAGAAGTCAAATCTGCTCAATTAAAAAACCCAAAAGTATTTCCAATTATTTATTCAATGAAAAAAATAGTATTATCGCTCTTATTCGCAGCTTTCACCTTTCCATTATTTGCTTTGTATACCATAAAAGGTAAAATAGTTGATGCCACCACCCAATCGCCATTAGATTATGTAAATGTAGCATTATTTAAAGAAAACGAAGAAGCCCCCGCAGCCGGCGTTGTTTCGGATGCAAAAGGTGATTTTATATTACCCAGTGTACCCAACGGAAAATATTTTCTCAGGGTCAGTTTTGTTGGTTACAATTCCATAAATCTACCGTTGAATGTAACCGACAAGGAACTCAACATGGGTAAGATCAAATTGGTGGAAAACAGCAAAGCCCTTTCGGAGCTTGAAGTTATAGGACAGGGAACGCAAATGCGTTTCGATATCGACAAAAAAGTTTTCAGTGTCGATCAGAATATTGCATCTGCAGGTGGTTCGGCCACAGAAGTTTTACAGAATATTCCATCGGTTGATGTTGATAACGAAGGAAATATATCGCTTCGGAACAGTGCCAACGTTGAAGTTTGGATTAACGGTAAACCATCGGGACTGACTGCCGATAACCGCGCGCAGGTTTTGCAACAAATGCCTGCCGAAAGTATTGAGTCCATTGAAGTTATGACAAACCCTTCGGCCAAATTTAATCCCGAAGGAACTGCCGGAATTATTAACCTGGTGTTGAAGAAAAACCGCAAAGCAGGTTATTACGGAAGTGTTTCGACCGGAATAATGTATTCGGACGGAGGAAAACCGGGTGGCACATTGGGTGCAAATATTAACTACAGCAGCTCAAAAGTAGATGCTTATCTCAATTTGGGTTATCGGGCCATGAATTTCAGAGGTGGAAGTAAGGTTGATCGTTACAGCCTTTCGGGTACGGATACATTAAGCTTGTTAGAGCAAAATTCTGTTATGAATCGTTCGTACGGAGGATTGTTTATGCGTGCCGGCGCCGATTATCATCTCGATGATAAAAATACAATTAGTCTTGGTGGATTCGGCATGATGGGTTCGGGAACAGAATCCTCAGTTATTAATAATAAGCTTACCAATTTGCCGGAAAATGATTTGCTTCGCAATTATAAACGTGATAATTCAGGTGATGGAATTCGTCAGGCGATGAATGTTACATTGGATTACAAACATGATTTCGACACCAAAGGCTCAAATTTACTTGCGAGTATAGCTTATTCACAGCATAAACATGGTGGCGACAATTCCATTGTTCAAACAAACTTGCTTGATAATAATATTATTAATCAGAATATAACTCAAACAAATTTGGGGCAGAACCGCGAATTGCAGTTCAAAACAGATTACACGAGTAAATTTTCGGAAACCGGAAGATTGGAAGCCGGTTGGCAAAGTACAATTCAATCGAGGTTAAGTCCTGCTTCGGCGGTTGATAACCTTACGAATAAAGAGATTGAAGCCTATTTTAATGATTACAAATACAACGAACAAATTCATGCGGCGTATTTAACGTATGGCAACAGGTTTTTTGAAAAACTAAGCGTACAGGGCGGCTTACGTGCTGAATATCTGATTCGTTCTTCGGAAAACACCTACAAGGACAAAGACAATAACTGGAACGAAAAAATACTTCCTGTTGATTTTAATCCGATATTTAAATTATTTCCAAGCGTTTATCTTTCGTATTCATTGCCCAAAAACAATGAATTGCAGATAAATTATACCAACAGGGTCAATCGTCCGAGAGGAAGACAGATTAACCCGTTTCGTGATTTTTCCGATTCGACAAATATCTCGTACGGTAATCCTAATCTTGAACCCGAATATTCTTCATCGCTTGAATTTAATTACCTGAAAAGCTGGGATAATCATTCACTTTCAGCATCTGCATATTATCGTTATACCGATCAGGTAATTCAGGGAGTAAGTTTTATAAACAAAGGGACCATGGAAAGCACCTTTATGAACCTTACAAAGTCAACAAATTCCGGCGTTGAACTGGTGGCAAAGAACCGTATTTTTAAAATTGTGAATCTGACTTCGTCGTTGAATTTTTTCTACAATAAACTCGATTCATCATTGTATCAAAATCCTTACGATAATACGATTACAAGCATAATTCCTGTTCAACAGAATTTTTCATGGAGTGGTCGGGTTATGGCTAATATTATTCTCGGAAAAACAACTTTCGGGCAATTTACAGCCGATTATTCGGCTCCACGGTTGATAGCACAGGGAAAAGAAACTGCAAGTTACTCCATCGATTTGGGATTGCGTCAAACTTTCTTCGACCGCAATCTGAGCCTCAATTTCATGGTGCGCGATTTACTTAACACCCGCAAACGCAATACTGTAACCTGGGGCGAAGGTTTTTATCAAACCAACGAATCGTATTTTCACGGTCGTATGATTGGACTTACTGCTACTTATAACTTTGGTAATATGAAACCGAAAAAATCGGATAAAAAACCGGAAAGCAATTCTTCTGATATGAATATGGATGAAGGAATGGATTAAATTCAATGTTTCACGTCCGTGTTTCGGGTTAGTTTTCTTTATTTGCTGCGACGGCGGAATTCGGCACAAACGATGGCCGTGGCAACACTTACGTTAAGTGACTCTGATGTTACTTCACCCTTTGGAAAGTTAGGAATCAGCAAACGGCTGGTTACTAACTTTTCTATTTCGGGCGATATGCCGTTCCCTTCGTTACCCATTACAATGATCCCATTTTCTGTCAGCGTTTGGTCATAAACATCTTTTCCATCCATAAAAGTTCCGTAAACCGGAATTTCAGCAGGAATTTCATTTAAAAATATTCCGAGATTTACATAATGAACTTTTACGCGTGCAAGTGCTCCCATGCTTGCCTGAACAGTTTTCGGGTTGAAAGCATCGGCACAATTTTCGGAGCAAATTACATCTTTAATGCCAAACCAATCGGCTATTCGAATGATGGTTCCTAAATTTCCGGGATCCTGAACTTCGTCAAGCGCCAAACTTAATTTGGAACTCAAACTATTGGTATCTAATTTAATATCAGGCTTTTTGAAAACAGCTAAAACACCTTGTGGGTTTTTCAGGTTGGACACTTTTTTAAATTCATCCGAAGTAACCGTTTCTACTTTCATGTTTCCGAAAGGCTTATTTTCGAGCAACCATTTGTCGGTAACAACAAGCAACGTACATTCAAACGCTTCGTTCAGGTCGTACACCAATTTGGTCCCTTCAGCCGCAAAAAGCCCTGATTCATCCCTGAATTTTTTATGCGTTAATCCTGTTATGAGTTTGATTTGATTTTTTGAAACGGACATTTCTATAAGTAATTTTTGTGCTTGGTGATTTCAGTTGTAAAATTGCGACAAAACTAACAAAAGAAAATGAAAAACAATTAGTAATATTGCGTTTCAAATCAATTCAGCTAGAATTTTCTTGAATTATTGCCCCAATTTATCATTTACTTGAACTATATTTGCAAAAAATATACATTCAGTTTTATTTCAGGGTATGAAAGTTCGTTTTGGTTTGCTTTTAATTTACAGTATGTTACTTATCACGTCGTGTAATGTTGCCAAACATGTTCCCGAAGGTGAGTACCTGCTCGAAAAAGTAAAAATCACAACCGATGTAAATGACATTTCGAAAGATGAACTTCTGGAATATATCAGACAAGCGCCTAATACAAAAGTATTTGGATTGTTCAGGATGCAACTTGGCATTTATAATCTGGCCGGAAAAGATACAACCAAATGGATAAACCGAACGTTAAAAAAAATCGGAGATGAGCCTGTAATTTATAATCCACTGCAGACAGCATTTTCGATAAAGCAACTTCAACTTTTGTACAAAAACAAAGGATTTATACATGCACAAATTGATACCAATATTGTTTTTAAAGGTAAAAAATCGACAATAGAATATATTGTAAAGTCAAATAAACCATTTTTATTAGGAAATTACAATGTAAATTTAACTGATAATACACTTTTCCAGATTGCTACGGATACTTCACGCACATTAATCCGTCCGGAAATGCTTTTCGATACCGATGTTTTTAATGCTGAGCGTGAGAGAATTGCATCCCGCTACCGACAACTGGGACATTATAATTTTAATAAAGATTTTCTGATTTATAATGCCGATAGCTCACTTAATAAAAATAAGGTGGCAGTTACACTCGATTTAAGAACTGCATTAAAAGAGAAAAATAATCCGGCAAATATTAAGATTTTTAATAAATATAAAATTCGCAATATCATTTATTATAACATCAACGATTTCAATCCGGCCACTGATTTTCAAAACACTTCCAAACCCGACACCATCATTTTTAATCATTTCACTCTGATTGAGCAGAAAAAACAGTCCATCAATATAGATGCATTAATCCAAAATACATTTATAAATCCGGGAGCTGTTTACAGCGATGCGGCGGTTGAGAGAACTTATTCGGCGCTGAATTCGCTCGGACCTGTTAAATATGTAAATATCACTTTCAGAGAAGTTGACGAGGAAAATCTCGATTGCAGTATCGTTATTGTACCTTCGAAAAACGTATCACTTTCAACCGAGCTCGAAGCCACTTATACCGACCGGTTTTGGGGTGGCGCATTTAACCTGGGCATAATCGACCGGAACGTTTTTGGCGGAGCCGAAACTTTATCGCTCGAAGGCAGAGGAGCTTTGGAGTGGCAAAGTAATGTGCTGGCTCAGGAATGGGGAGCACAGGTTGGTTTGAAATTTCCGAGTTTTTTGATGCCTTTTATTAATTCCGAAACCCGAAGGAATTTACATGCCAATACCGAATACAATACATCGTACGTTTATCAATTCAGACCGGGTGAGTTTACAACCATAAATTTGGGAGGTGGTATCAAATATCAATGGCAGAGAAATAGATACAGGCATAGTTTCGATTTGGCGGACTTAAGCTATGTGTATTTTCCACCCGATAAATTTTCAGAGGAATTCAGACAGAATTATCTCAAGACCGGTCTTTACAATAAATACAATTACGAAGATCACTTCATACTGCGCATGGGTTATTCGGGTTCGTACAGCAATTTCAATGCAAACCGACCCATGCGCAATTACAGAACTTCGCGATATTCCTTCGAATCAGCAGGAAACCTGTTGTACGGAATAAATAATTTGCTTGGCAGTCAGAAAGAAGAAGGGTCGTACAGATTATTTAATATCCGCTACGCACAATATTTACGTGGCGAGTTCAATACAACTTATACCCAGATTATTGATAAAAATAATCGTTTTGTCTCGCATCTGGGAGTTGGAATCGGCGTGCCTTACGGCAATGCGGATGCAATACCTTACGAAAGAAGGTTTTACAGTGGTGGTGCCAACAGCGTCAGGGGTTGGAGCGAAAGTACGCTCGGTCCCGGTGTTTATTCCACTCCGGATTCGTTGAATACTCGTACTCGCGACTATAATCAGGTGGGTGACATTAAGTTGGATTTAAATATGGAATACCGTACTAAAATGTTCTGGGTTCTCGAAGGGGCTTTATTTCTGGATGCCGGAAATATCTGGACAATTAAAGAATATTTTCCCGAACAAAAAGGCGGAGTATTTAAACTCAATACTTTTATGAATCAGATTGCAATAGCTTATGGTGCCGGATTGCGACTGGATTTCTCATTCTTTATTTTCCGGCTCGATTTAGGCGCCCGTTTATTTGATCCGGTTCGCATAAGACGCGAGCAGTGGAGAGTAAAGCCTGATTGGTCTGATTTTGCGTTTCATTTGGCCATTGGTTATCCTTTCTAAAGCGTATTTATTTCACAAACTTTCTCATTCTCATCTTTCCTTTTTTTGCTGAAAAATAATTTTTCTGCATTTGTTATAGCGCATATTTACAAACCAAAATTAGCTCATTCTCATACACTTGAGCAATATAATTCGAGTTATAATATTTTAGCTCGCATACATTTACCCTCGAATTTTGCAACTTGATTCACCCTCATTTAAATGAAACAAATGCGTGAAATATATAACATTTAATTTTCATTGTGTAACACCCCACTTGTAAGGTACATCTATCTTTGTTAAAAAGTGAAAAAGCATTCACTAAAGAAATATACCTGTATTTTTCCGCTTCAATTATCAAACAATAATTCTCATTTCTGATCAACATTTACAGTCATTTATTTTGAAATAAATTTCACATTGAATTGATAATATAATTGAAAATCAAAAAAAAACTCACGAACGAATAACTCTATTTAAATTATTTAAAAACTAAAAAAAAATGAAAAAACTATTCTTTGCTGTATTATTAATAGCCGGTACTATTATGTATACATTTTCGCAAACAACTACTGATGCAGCTCATTGGTCCTTCGCTCTTAAAGGAGGCGTGGATTATTTTAACATTGAACCTTCGGGAGACGATTTAACTGACAATGGAAGTTGGGGAGCCGGCGCTTCATTGGAATACACCATTAACCCTTTGGTTGGTGTAGGATTAAACCTTGATTGGTTAAACTTTAACCGTTCTAGTATTATGGGTAAAACCATTGATCCAAGCATTTTTACATCGATAAATTTGTCGAATCTATTGATACCAAGACGTGAAAATGCAAAACTTAATTTTTATGCTAATTTTGGTACGGGTGTAGGTTTTGGCAGTTATTCTGATTTGGTTCTTCCCACAACAACTTATCCCAGAGTAGTTGCCAGCTCGGGAAACGTAACCAGTGCGCTTGCTTATACTGGTTTGGCTATGGAATATAATGTCAGTAAACTTCTTGGAATCGGTCTGGAAAGCACCTACCGTGGTTACATTACACCCAAAACAAATTACCTTAATTACAACGATTGTTATACCATTGCGGCAACACTTCGTGTAAAATTGGGCACAGGAAGCAAAACTCACGTTCGTGATATGACCAGATATGATTATTATCCGGATCCTGTACCTGTTATCAAAGAAGTAGAAAACAATTATGATGACTCTGGTATAATCAAACGTTTGGACGGTATTGATAAATTTAATCAGGACATTCTGAATCGCTTAAACAAAATGGATGCAGATGTAAAATCACTTAAAGACAGACCGGCCGGATCAACTGTAAACGCCTCATTTCCTAATATCGAATTTGATTTTAATTCTTCAAAAATTACCAAAGATTCTTATTCAACTTTAGATCAAATTGCTTCAATTTTGAAAAAAAATCCAACCTGGGGCAAATTATTGATCAAAGGATATACCGATAACATTGGTTCTAATGCATACAACATGAAATTGTCGGAAGAACGTGCTACTTCTGTAAAAAATTATCTTGAAAGCAAAGGAGTTACAAGTTCAACTATGATAACAGATGGTTTAGGCGAGAGTCAACCAATAGCACCTAACGAAAAAGCGAACGATACCGATAATCCAAAAGGTCGTCAGGATAATCGTCGCGTAGAGTTTGAAATTTCAAAATAAAAAAGAATGTTTAGTTAACAAAATTGAGGGTGGCCGGTGCGGTCACCCTTTTTTTTGTTTGTATTTTACTTTGATTTTCCTAATAAATTATATGTCATTCTATGATAAGGAGTTGTTCCGAATAATTTTATAGCTTCGCGGTGTTTTTTGGTTGGGTATGCTTTGTTAATTCTCCAGCCATACCCGGGATATTTCAAATCCAAATCAATCATCAGTTCGTCACGATGTGTTTTGGCGAGCACCGAAGCTGCAGCAATTGAAAGGTATTTGCTATCGCCTTTTACAATGGTTTTATGCGGAATATCATTGTATGCTTTGAATCTGTTCCCGTCAACAATAATGAATTCAGGAAGTACATCAAGTTTATCCAAAGCCCGATGCATCGCCAGAATTGAGGCATTCAGGATATTAATTTCGTCTATTTCAATATTGCTTACTTCGGCAACAGCCCACGCAATGGCTTCACGTTCAATAATGGGGCGAAGCGCATTTCTTTGTTTTTCGGTGAGTTGTTTCGAATCATTCAGTTGCGGACACACAAAATCGACCGGTAATATTACTGCTGCAGCCACTACCGGTCCTGCCAAACAACCACGTCCGGCTTCGTCGCAACCGCACTCAAATTCAAAAGTTGAAAAATTGGGGAGTAAATTCATTGTTTTTAAGCATTTATGATTCAATACTTTTTTCAAATTATTACTTAAAAAAAACAATTTGGGAAACTAAATTGAAAAAATTACAAAAGGATCTATTTCTTTCATTTCGTTTTGTAAATATATTTCTGAAAACGATAAATTTACAGTTATTTCAATACAACAAATTCCCTTCGTTCCACCGTGTGCGCACTGAAATAGCCCAATAAAGATCCGGTAAGATTTGTGTACGGGTTAGCCGGACTCGACGAATTGCGTGGACCCATGGCACTGTTTCCCATGCTTTTAAAATACTCGTACACCGATTTATCTATGCATTGAAATTCAACCGAAATTTTATCGCCCGATTCCATTTCAGGGTAATATATTACCATAAAACTTTCCATTTGTTTTCCGTTTGTAAACCGGTCATCGTAAATGTTATTTCTATTTTGTGCAATTCCATTCAGGTATAAAACACATCTGTAGTAATTTTTTTCGTTTATCGGATCCGAAAATTTCACACTCACTTCGTAAAATGGTGCAGGTATTTCGGGTCTTAACGGTGCTCCGCCACCCGGATAAATTGTATTGGTTACTTTGAACGAATCAATCGGTACAGCATTTGGAATCGTTGAGTTGGAGATAACAATTTTATTATTTGCCTTGATTTCAAGATGGTATGTTTTATTTATTTCTCCTAAAATATTGTTTGAAACAAATTTACCTGCAGTTGTAGTTTTGGTAAGTAATTCAGATTTTCCATCGCTGTCAATCAGTTTTACGGTCGCATTTTCTATTCCCGGATATACGCCATTATCGTCAAGACTGATTGATTCGCTAATCCTGACTTCAGCAGGTTCCTTAAGTCCGATTGTAGCTTCCACAACAATTTGAGGATCGGACGAATTAATATCAATGTCTATGATTTCGTTGCACGAAAAGAAAAAGAATGGAACAAGTAAAAATAATTTTAAAAGTTTGATAGCCATTAATTTAAAATTTAAAATTGTAAGTTATTGAAGGCACATACGTAAACAAATAAGTCATTACGGCATTGGTTTTCGATGGGTCATTTTCATCCTGTTCGAAATCGATTGAAAATGGATTTTTATGACCATAAGCATTGTAAACGGAGAAATTCAGACTGCTTTCAAATTTTTTGGTTTTCTTCAAAGTCCGTGTTGCACCAATATCAAGTCGGTGATAATCGGGCATTCGATAACCGTTTCGCTCGGTGTAATAATACTGTACATTGCCATTAATCAGGTATTTACCACTTGGAAAAGTTACAGCATTACCGGTATTGTACACCCACGAAGCCGACACCGACCATTTTTTATTAAAATCATAAATTCCAACCACCGACAAATCGTGGGTAATATCTTGCTTTGCCTGATACCAGTTATAATTATTTATACCATCAATCAGGCGTTCGGTGCGCGAAAACGTATAACCAACCCAACCGGTAAGTTTGCCTTGTTTTTTCTTGAGAAGCAGCTCCAGACCATAAGCCCGACCTTTACCAAAAAGCAATTCACCTTCAATTTTGTCGTTGGCATTAATATCAGCGCCATTTTTCAAATCGAGTTGATTTTGCATCCAGCGGTAATAAACCTCGCCGCTCAACTGAAATTTATCTTTG
Organism: Bacteroidota bacterium; assembly: GCA_022709605.1. GTDB lineage: Bacteria > Bacteroidota > Bacteroidia > Bacteroidales > Paludibacteraceae > Paludibacter. The sequence goes on from JAKLIM010000001.1 coordinate 32,553, forward strand.
GCAAAATTGGTGAAATAACCCAGCGAAACCTGATCGCCAATTTCGGGCTTCACATTGTTGCTCGACGAAAGCCAGATATCGGTGGGCATGGCCGAAGTAGAATTTGAAACTAAATGCAGGTTCTGAGTATTGCGTGTATAGCTTATTTTCAGCGAGTTGCGGTCATTTAAAATGTATGCAATATTGAGTCGGGGTTCTATATTGAAATGTGTTTTTACAATTTCACCTTTTTTGTACGATGTCGTATCCATTACTTCGCCATTTTGGTACGTATAAAAATCGCCCGGACCAAATTGATGATACACCGACATACGAATTCCATAATTAATGTTCAGATTGTACGAAGGTTTCCACACATTACTGAAATAAACTCCATTGTCAATGGCAAATTTTTCCTGAAGTTGCATGGGTATTATTTCCGACTCTTCCGATGTTTCCAATTGACCGGGAATGATGGTGTGATAAACAGAATTCAGTCCAAAAGTAAGCGTATTTTTGCTATTCATAAAGTACTGAAATTCATGCTTTAAATTCCAGTTTTTAATAATAGAAGTGAGGCTGAAACCGGCATCCTGAATACTGACTTTATAATCGTAATCAGAATAAATAAGCGAAGTATTACTAAAAAGCTTTTCGTTCCAGATATGATTCCAACGCAAAGTTCCGGTTTTATTTCCCCAGTTTATGCCAAACCTGTCCTGAAATTCGAACACATCGCGACCAAAATATCCCGAAAGATACAAGCGGTTTTTATCGTTGATAATGTAATTCATTTTGGCATTTAAATCGTAGAAATAGAGCTGGTTATTGTTTATCAAATCATCTGATGAAAGCTTCAAAAACAGATCGGCATACGTCCGACGACCCGTAATCAGAAACGAACTTTTATCTTTTACAATCGGCCCTTCAACATTTAATCGCGACGAAATAAGTCCGATTCCTCCACCCACGTGATAATCCTGATTATTTCCATCATTCATTTTAACATCTAAAACCGACGAAATTCGTCCACCGTATTCGGCAGGAGCAGTTCCTTTGAACATTTGTATGTCTTTGATGGCATCGCTGTTGAATGTTGAAAAGAAACCCAACAAATGGTCGGCATTATAAACTGTTGCTTCGTCGAGTAGAATCAGGTTTTGCGAATTATTCCCTCCACGCACAAACATACCACCACTTCCCTCGCCTGCCGATTTTATACCAGGTGTCAGTTTCAGTGTTTTCATAATATCGGCTTCGCCAAAAAGCACCGGAATTTTGGCCAGCTCTTTTACTTCGAGTTTTTCCATTCCAATTTCGTTCGAAGTGATGTTGTGATTTTTGCGCTGAGCAGTAATTTCCACATCATTCAGTTGCTGCGAATTGGGTTTAAGTTTAAAATTAATTACTTTATTTTCGTTTAAATTTACGGGTAAAGTAATAATTTCGTAGCCCAAATAGGATATTACAAAAGTATATTTAGCATCGGGCAAAGTGAGCGAAAAATATCCGTAAGCATTGGTAGTAACACCGGTACTTGGTAAATCTTTCACGGTAATACTTGTACCAATTAAACTTTCGCCGGTGGTAGCATCGGTGATAGTGCCACTAATGGTGTGTTTGGTGGATGCGAAAAGTGATATTGAAAGGATTAAAAAGAATGTAAGGAAAAGATTTTTCATTTATATAAATAATGCATTTTGAAATTAAAAGCAAAATTACGCTGAAAAGTTCTTTCGGGATGCAATATTTTGTATAATTATCGATAAATTAATATAATCTAAATAGTTTAGAGCTATAATACAGATGGTTTTTGTTTTCCCTCCACTACCGAAGCCACAAAAGTATCGCCGGTGACGTTAACTACTGTGCGGAGCATATCAAGCGGACGGTCGATGCCCAAAATAAGTGCTAATCCCTCTACCGGAATGCCAACCGATGCCATAACCATAACGGTCATTACCACACTTGCTCCGGGTACGCCTGCTGTTCCTATCGATGCCAATACGGTGAGAAACAGCACCGAAAGATATTGAGCTGTTGTAAGTTCTATGCCAAATATCTGAGCAATAAACAGCACCACGATAGCCTGATAGCAACTGGTTCCATCCATATTTACAGTAGCACCCAGTGGAAGTACAAACGAAGCTGTTTCCTCCGAAATGCCCAGTTTATTTTGTGCTTGTTCCATGGTAAAGGGCAATGTAGCCGAACTTGAACTGGTAGAAAAAGCTAAAAGTTGAATGGGGAAAACGGCTCTCAGGTAATCGCCAATATTTTTTTTAGTGATAATTCTTAGTAAAACCGGATAAAAAATATAAGCTAAAAACAACAAACAGCCAACTACAATTATTGCATACATTCCCAGAGCCGAAAACATAGCCGGATCGCCCGAAAAATCGACCACCAAAGCCGCCAAAAGGGCAAAAACTCCGATGGGCGCAAACTCCATTATAAAGTCTATAATTTTAAGCACAATGGCCTCGGTAGCATTAATTACCGACACGAAAGCGCTGGTTTTTTCGCTACCAAGCATTACAATTGCCACACCGGTAAGCAAAGCCACAAGTATTATTTAAAGCATATTCCGGTTATCGCCGGCTGCAGCAAACAGGTTTTCGGGAACCATTTCAACGATATAGTCCATGGGTTTGCGCTCTTCTACATTTATTGTTTGAGGAGCATCAGCACTGAATTTTTGCTTGTAAAATTCCGACTGAGTTTTATTGAAAACTTTTCCGGGTTTTACCAAACTAACTACACCCATTCCCAACGACACAGCAAAAAATGTGGTAGCAAGGTATAATGAAACTGTTTTCAGTCCGAGTTTCGATAGTTTTTTCAAATCCTTCATCGCACTTATGCCTTTAACAAGCGATACAAAAACCAACGGAATAGCGATAAGTTTCAGTAAACGAATGAAAATTGTTCCCCAGGGTTTTATCCAATCTGACACAACAGAAACGTTGTCGGTTTTAAGAAATATAAAACCAACGATCACACCGGTCAGCATACCGATAAGGATTTTTACGAACAAAGGAATTTTCTGTTGTCTCATTTTTTAGATTTTAAACATCCACTCCAAGAATAAATTTAAGGGCATAACCTACAAAAAACGAGAAAGTTGCAACTCCCAAACTTATAAAAGTCATTTCGAAAAACCGGGCTTTGAAATTCAAATCTTTGGCGGTGGAAATATAAAAATTGAAGCAGAAAATTATCAAAACGGCAGTTGCTAAAGTAATACCCAATGCCAAAAACTTACTGGTAAGCAAAAGGAAAGGCATGATTAATAAAATAACAGTGAACAAATAGGCGACACCGGTATAAATTGCCGAAGTTTTGGCTTTGCTGTCGCCTTCAGCTTTCGACGACAGATAATCAGAAGCAGCCATCGACATGGCCGCTGAAATTCCGGTCACCAAACCGACTAACGAGATGATTTTATTATCACTCAGAGCCAGCGTAAAACCGGCCAAAGCGCCTGTTAATTCGACCAAAGCATCATTTAGTCCAAGCACTACTGATCCAACATACTGCAAACCTTCTTCATCGAGCATTCCCAGCAATTGTTGCTCGTGCTCGAGTTCTTCTTCTGAGAACACTTTGGCTTCGGGGAAATATTCTGATAATTGAGCATAAACCCGCGAACCTGTTCCTTCGCGTTTCTCCATAAGTTTAAGCACAAATGTTAATCCTAATAACTTAGCCATAAGCACTGTACGAAATACACGACCCATATCGGGCTTCACTTCTTCGCCCGATTTATTTTGCCAGAATTTGGCGTGACCTTTTTCCTGAAGTCCCATTTTTCGGAGCACTTCAGCATTATTTTTATCTTTACAATGATCGGATAAACGCATGTAAATCAAATGTTCCGTTTCTTCAGTTCGTTGAACCGACAACACCAGTTTCATTATTTTGGGATCCATATTTTTTTATTTTTAATTTTTATTTTGTAATTTGATGCAAAGTTAGATTATAATTTTAAAACATTCTAACTGTTTTCGATAAACATTTTTATAAGTTAAAAGTTGAAAGCGAATTGATTAAAATAATTCCAAGTACGTGACAAAAAACTATTTGATTTGTAATTCATATAAAATGAAAGTTTGATGTTCCAGAAACTGTTCTGAAACGGACTGACCTCGTCCGGTGAGCCGAAAAACAAGTGAGGTAGGCTGTTAAAAATCGTCCTTGTTTGAGTTCCGACGTATTTCGTCGGAACTCAAACAAGGACGATTTAAGCCTACCGAGCGTAAGTTTTTCGAGCGAAGCGGGCGAAGTCTTGACTTTTTTTGCATACTTTTTTGTGTCAAGACAAAAAAGTATGTGGGGTTTGGGGCAAAGCCCCACCTTATACTTTTATTAATTAACAAATTAAATCTGAATAGTCATTTTTTGTCATGTGCTAAAAAAATATTTACTATCTTCGCAAATTGAAAAAATGACAACATCATGAGAAGATTTTTACTTTTCGTGTCTTATTTGCTTTTATCCACTCAAGTTGAGGCATTGTCCAAAAACAAAGTATTAGCATCCGTTCCTTTCGAAATGGTTGGTGGTTATGTTATTATAAATGTGAACATTAATCAGGCAAAGTCATTAAAATTCGTATTAGATTCGGGAGTCCGGAATACAATAATAACCGAACTTTACGAAGGCGACAGCATTTCGCTGAATTACACAAAAGAGCAGAATGTACAAGGTCTGGGCGGTGGAAATTCGCTAAATGCCATGGTGAGCGAAATGAATGAATTAAAAATCGGGAAATTAAAACTTACAAATAAAACAATTCTAGTACTTCAAGAGGATTTTTTAAACCTGACGCGACAAACCGGCACGAAAATAAACGGATTACTGGGAGTTGATTTTTTTCAGAATTACATAGTTCAAATTGATTACAGCGCAAAACGAATCCGATTCTACGACAACAAAGAATTTGAAGCACCGAAAGGATATGGCGTAATGCCGATGACCATCGAAAGACAGAAAATGTTTATTCATCTTTCGGTTCTGGAAACCGACACCGCCAGGCGAAGCATTAAAATGCTGATTGACACCGGTGCTCAATTAAACGCCTGGTTCCAAACACTTACAAATAAGGCAATTACAATACCCGAAAAATCGATTCACGGAAAAATTGGTGAAGGTTTAAGTGGTGAAGTTACGGGTATTTTTGCCCGTGTACCTCAAATTTGCATCGCTAATTTTTGCGTGAGAGACCCTATTGTCGTTTTCCCCGATACGGCAGTAATTTCTGAAATTATTAAAAATTCAGATCGCGATGGTACAATTGGCAGTCAATTACTTAGCCGATTTAATTTAATAATAGATATCTCGAACAAAAGTTTTTATTTCAAACCAAATGCGAGTTTTAATAAGCCGTTTTCTTATAATATCGCCGGCATCGAAGTGGTGCAAACTGTTTTATTTTTGCCTCAAATTGAAGTTGTAACTGTTTGGAAAGGTTCGCCGGCCGATGTCGCCGGGATTAAAGCAGGTGATTTAATTAACGAAGTAAATTATGAAAAAGTATTAACAATGTCACTTTCACAAGTTCGTGGATTTTTTGAGCGACCGTCAAAAAAACCGCTAAAAATGACCATCCAGCGTGAAGATAAAATTATTAATGTGGAATTGGATATGAAGGCGAAGATCTGAATTGCAAAAAATAAACTGTTTGTAATCTGTTCGATAGGAATAAATAAGTAAAATTACGGGCAAAATAACAGTACAATTATATTTTTCATTACTAAATCTAAAGAAAAAGCAATCAACAGTTTGTCAGTTCAAAAAAAACAACTATTTTTGCAGTCCCATTTCGCAAAGTAGAAATAATTAAATAAAACACCATAAGCAATGAAAAGAACATTTCAACCTTCGCAAAGAAAGAGAAGAAACAAACACGGATTCCGTGAAAGAATGGCAACTGCCAACGGTCGCCGAGTATTAGCTGCCCGTCGTGCAAAAGGTAGAGCAAAACTTACCGTTGCCGATGAAGGACGTCACAAAGCATAATATTCTGCTTTAAACAACATAAAAAAAGTAAGGACTTCACCAGAAGTTTTTACTTTTTTTGTTTAAATGTGGTTTTGATTAATAATTTCATTATTTTTGAATGTTTTTTCATAAGAATTTTCAAATTTTTCATCTGAATAAGTGCGTCACTTTATAACTCGTTTATATTTTGATCCCACTGAATACATTTCGTAAATTCCTGTTTATTTTTTTATTAATTAAGGAGTAACTGTATATGGATTTTAAAAAGTTTTGGAAAGAGAGTACATTCGCATTCATAATAACACGAATATTGATTGCCATCGTTATAACAGTATCTTTGGTGACGATAACTCTTTATGCTATTGATTTTTACACGCATCATGGCGAATCAGAAACCGTTCCTGATATGCGG
>JAKLIM010000010.1 GCA_022709605.1 Bacteroidota bacterium
CATTCTGACCATGATATTTTTAAAATATCCCCTTCATAGATATCTTTTTCGTTTTCATCTTTTAGTCCGGTGAATTGTTGCAATACATAATTGGATGTTTCAAGTGTTCCAACCATTCCTCCATTATTAAAATACATTAATCCTAATTGATCGATGTAAAAGGATTGTCTGAATATTTTGAGTTCATTATCCCATGCTCTGAATTTAATTTCTCTGTTCATTTCTGTTCCTACTTGTCTTCTTTAATAGGTAATGGACACCAATCAGGGAATAATGTATAACCATTTATACCAGTTATACTCCTTCTTTCTATATAACAGAATTGACCTTTATCCTTTAAATACGGGCATTCCTCTGAACATCTTTCAACTTCAATTATTCTTTTCATTTCTGTTCCTCCTTTTCAAAATGGTTCATATTTATATTCAAGTAATTGAAATACAAGATCACTTGCAGAAATACCTTCTGTTGTAAAGTTTTTGTAATACCTGCCGTCTACATGGTTGTTGATTATAACCATCATTGTTCCGTTGAATTTAGCAAAATAATCAAGTACCTTTAAATCCATAATATACCGGAATGGGTATCCATTGATTTTGAAAGACATAATTCCAGGCGTCCAGTATAATTCATACGTTATAACATTAAGGGAAGGGTCTAAATTAAATTCTTCCAAATCAGGTCTTTTTACTCCTGTATTAGGCAATTTCACGTTTGCATGAAGACAAGTTTGAATATCCCAACCTATGAATTTTGGTTTGCAGAATAACCGTTTTTTGTAGGCTTTGTATCCATTATCCTTGCTGTACGCTTCAAAGTTGTCAATCTCTTCCGAAGAATTTTCTTTATCCGTATGTAACCAAAAGGCTGGCCACAGGAAATTTGCTTTCGGTAAAATCGCTTTCAAAGTATATTTACCAAATCCATAGTTTTTAACAGAACACAACAACCCTGTTCCATAATCAGCCTTGTACAAGCTACCGGGATATTGTTTCAGGTATTCATCTAATTCAGGTATGTATTCACCGTCACGTACCCATGTATCGGTAACAACTTTTTGAGTGTTGTCAATTACTGCCGGATTACGGTGTATTCTTAAATTTACCGTACCATTCGGCAGTATTTCAATAGCAGAAGAATCATACCAGCAATTAGCTCTCGGTGTTGGTTCGGGGTGAACCCTCCCCCAACGATGGTGTACCAACCAATCCGTTCCAAAACAATTAACAGTTTCAATCATATTTTTAAGTTTTAAAGTTTTCTAAAAAGGGGGAGGGTGCGGTAATGTATTAAAAATAGAACAATTAGAACAATGAAAATCGAAAAACCCTCCCCCTACACTACGTCTGAAATACGACGGTGTCCCTACACCGTTGTTTCTTTTACCTTTGAAATTCCTTTTCTGATGGATACTTCAAAGACTTTATCTGCATAAGCAGTAAGTGTCTGATTATGCGTGACAATTATAAATTGTATTCCAAGTTTATTTGAAATTTCCTTAATCATTTCAGAAGCGTTCTCCTGGTACTCTTCACTTAGGAAACGCATAGGTTCATCCATTATAATAATGTTCCGGGTTCGGTGCTGTTGCATAGACCAAGAGGCAATACGCAGAGCGAAGGCAGCAACATCAACAGTACCTCCCCCGGAAGCATCAAGTGGTTTGAATCGTTCTCCGTTGCGTTCAAACAATACGTCACATTCAGTTTTATTCCTACGTTCAACAAATTCAAGCAATAATTTGTATGGTTCGTTAAATATCCCCTCCAATGCCAACGATGAAATATTGGAAATATTAAATTCCAGTTGCTTTTGTGTTTCCAATCCAACGACACGAATAATTTCACGTGCTTGTTCAAGATTTTCAAGGTTTATACGATGTAATCGTATATTAGTACGAATTTTACGGATATTATCCTCTAATTCCGTTTTTTTACCTTTTCTTTGTTCAAGTCGGTATCGTAGTTCAATCAGTTTCATCGGAAAGTAATTTTTCTAATTCAGAAACACCTTGCTCGATTTCATCAGAAAGTTTACTAATTTCCTTTTCCAATATCCTTGTTTTTTTGTTCGTTTGTTCAAAGGTACTACAATCAAAATCATCTTTGAGTTGCTGAAGTATTGCTTTTTCCTGTCCTTTTAATTGTTGAAATGATTCTTTGGCTTGATCGATTTCCTGTTTTAAGTCCAATAATTCACGTTCAGTCATCATTTGTTATAGTATTTAATTTAAACCACTTATGAAAAGATACATCTGCCGGAGTTATCACCCCCATTTTAAACAAACGCAAGGCATAATCCGTTCTAAACGAAGGGTGGCAGTTATTCAATAACACCGGTAAAGACATGAATTGTACAACGTCTCTTAGAATAGTGTTGTAAGAAACAACACAATGTTCAATCTCTTTCCTTAAAGGAAATTCTTCTTGTAAAACTTTCATTCTTTTTCTTTTAATAAGGTTCATAACTCAATAAATTTTGTTACCATTTCTTTGATTTCTTTTTCAACTTTATTCTTTTCATAGAATATTTCCAAGTTATGCGTAAAAGAAACGCCCGAATCCCAGTCTGTATTTAACCCTGCAACAAAAGCATCAATACGGTCGTTCCTTTTTTCCTTTATTTCGATGTGTTCCCGGCTTATTACGTTTTCTTCTATTGGAATAAATACCTGTTCAACAGTATTTGTATCAGCATACCAAAGGAAAACACAAGGTTTATGATCTGTTTGCCCCGCTGTTTGCCGTGTCAGGCTACCGGGATTTACAAGTAATCTACCCTTGTATTCTTCGACAAAAGTCTGATGATTATCACCTGTAACAATCAAATAATATTGTGAATACTTTTTTAACAATGCTTTTGCCGAACTTACGGTTTGACCGATGTACGGAGATTCACTTTTGTATGTAGGTATGTGCCAGACAAGTATCGTATGTTCTGTATGAAAGGAATATTGACAATATTCATCTGGTTCTTGCCCCCAACTTGCATTAGGTAATATTATTAATTTTTTAGCTTCTTTTAATACATTTACACCGCATTTATACGATAATTCCAACGAATGTTGAGGAAGATCGTGATTACCCATAACTACATAGAATTGTTCTGGTAAATGTTTAATTGTTTCTGATAATAAATGGGGGCTTGGTTTCCATGTATGGAAAAGATCACCAGCACAAATAACAGGACATTTATGTTTCTTTTGTAATTCAGAAATAAAATCAATTTTTTTCCATTGAGCAGACCAAAAGTCATCAGTACGGCATACTGGTACATCTTCCCGTAAGTGAAAATCACTACATAAAATCAACGAAGGTTGTTTCATATTTTTTGACAAGTTAAAACTGTTTCAGACCTACCCGGAATTACTTGGTCGTTGGAATTACCCCAACATTGAATATATATTGGTTCCTGGGATGATCTAACTGAAATTAGTTTAGCTTTTTGAGTTCCATTAATCCAAATAGTAGGAGGATTATTAAAAGCATTAGTTCCTTCTTCGATTTTTTCAGTTTTGAAAGTTACAATATCTCCATCTAAAATACCTTTGCCAATAATTTGATACCACCTTCCATATTGGTTTTTATGACCTACTTTTATTTGAATTTGCTCTGTAATACTTATTTCAAACTCTTCAGATAATTTTAATGGCTCTCCAAATTCCAGTTCAGTACCATCTGCTAATTGTGCTTTTACTATTCCTGGCACTCCCTGTTCTTCCGTAAGAATATTTTTTGGTACAAAAGGAATCAATCCAAGTAAAGCACTTAACCCTAAGAAATTTCTACGTTCCATATTCTATTTTATTTTAGTTCCACAAATTGGACAAGTTGTAAGGTTTGCCGTAAACAAATCCTCTTTTTCCTTTAATTGTAAGCCTTTTTCCCGTACTTTTACGGTTAAGGCGGTATATTTACCAACTAAGGCGTTAAAGTTGCTTAAATTGGCTTTCAATACCCTTTTTTGGGCTATTAATTGCAATAGGCAAGTAACTTTTGGCTCGATCAAAATATACCGGGAAATTTCATCTGTACTTTGTTTATTCTTTTCTAAAAGTAAAAGTAATCGTTTTAACTTTTCAAGTTTAGTTTCAACTGTTTTACGTTCCGTAATTTTATCAAGCAAATCATTGACAGGTTTTTCAGCTTTTAGGATTTGTTGCTCTTCCTTGATTAGGTATTGAATATTTTTCAGGTTATCTACAAGGTTTTCAAGTTCACTTTTCTCCGTTTCCTTTTCTATCATTTTTGTTTCTAAACCTTCCAATACCTGTAAACTGTTTTCTATCGTTTCAATATCTTCATATTGAAAAAGTTGCTGTTTCTTTTCCTTTAAATCTTTCCTGCGTATTTCCAATACCTTTGTAACGTCTCGTATTTCTTTTTGCACGTTTTTCATACCCCTGTCAATAAGGTCAATCCCGGCAATTTTATTGAAATACGTTGCAATTTGCCCCGGTGTTTCACTTAACAGGAATGGTTGATCAAGTTGTTGCTGAAGGTTTACTTCATCAATATTCAGTATTTTTACAATATCTTCCGGTACGTTTGCCCCAAAATCGGAATAACTAATATCATTTACTAAGTATTCATTTGTACCGCCTTTTTTACGGGCAACAACGGTATCTTCAAAAGTTGCTTTTACAACCGTATCACCACCCCACGTACTACGGAAAGAGTCACCACCGGGACGATTCCACACCAACCAGCGTAAAGCACGAATGATAGCGGTTTTACCTACATCGGATTCACCGATTATAATATTTACACCCTTATCAAATTTTAGTACGGTGTCTTTGTGGCTTTGATAGTTCTTTAGTCCTAATTCTTGTAACATGATGCGTTTCCTCTCTTATTATTCTACGTTCATCAATTTCTGAAAAACCCCCTCTTATATCATTTTCAATATTCATAGTTATCCACCAACCATAACTTTGCATCCATTTGGCAATTATCCAAAGTCCGGTACGTTTTATTTTTACCCAATAATATCCGTTTTCACGCATGACTTGTTTCACTTATTTAAGTTTGAAAATGTTCAAATCCTTCCCATGCAAAACGCTCATATTCATTACAATGTTCAGGTTCACTATTTTTTGTCCTTTTTCTTTTCCTTTTAGGTTCTTCCTTTTGCGTTGCATTAACTAATCCTGTAATGAGGTAGATAGCAAGTGGTTTGGATACTTTGTTGTTTACACGATCATCTTCGTCAACATAATACCCAAAGTGGTAGTAATCCAATTTCTTTTCCGCAAAAGCGAATTTTGCAAATTCTTTTCCGTAAAACAACGGAACCCATTTTTTCAACCGTTTTAAGATATACTCGTCTTCCATTCGTCAATTTTATTTGCTATTATATCAATTTCTTTAAGATATTCCTGTTTGCATATAGGACAACAATCTTGTAAGTTCAATCTGTAAACATTGGAGAATTTAAAAGCCATAGGATGCTTCTTTTTACTTATTCCACACAATATTTTACCGTTGGAATCAATGTGGTACATCGTCTAATATAACTTTTAATAACGTGGATAATTTACAAGCGCAGTAATAAACCGAAACAGCATCTGCAACAGCTTCATCGTGGTATTTAACGTTTTTATAATGAATTTCAGGGAAGATGTTTTTTATTGCTTTTACGGTTTCCGTTTTACTTGCTGATTTCTTACCCAACAGGGCTTTTTTGGATTCCATTTCGGAGAACCACTCTATTGGTTTGTTTAACAAATCAGCCATAGTTTGAAGTATCCCTGCTACCATTCCTACCATAACCGCAGCTTGAGCGTTTTGACTGCCGTGAGGTGCTTCCGAAACAATGTAGTAAACTTCATACTTTTCAATAATACGCAACAATTCTTTGTTTATTTCACTAACCCTGCGTAACGTATCATCAGACTTGCGAATACGTTTCTTTTTGTGATCAGGTTCAGTTTTAATGCAACCGCAATCAATTACCTTATTGTCTTTTAGTACAGCCCACCCCCAAGCCGTCATTGACGGGTCATTTGTTAATACCGTCAAGTGTTTTATTGTTCTTACCCTTTGTATCATATTTTTTAATTATGTTGATTACAAATTCCCTTTGTGATTTAGTCAAGGTACTATTATGAGTAGCAATCTTCATATATTCATTTCTGAAATCTTCCTCCGACCACCCTGCGTAAAATACAGGTACGTGCGTAACAAAATGTCGTTTTAATGGAAAAGATTGTTTTGTTTTCATTTTACATAACCATTGTCAAATACATGACATGTAAGTTTATTACCATACATTTGAACCGTACCAATATACGTTCCCTTAAAATCTTCTTTGATACTATGCCCTGTGCCTATTATTACAATTTCACGCAAACCCATTTTATCATTAGAGTTTACCAAACACCAAAGTTGGAGTTTATCCTCTTGTAATTGTACGGTTAGAATTTCAGAGAATAAAGGCATTTCAATCACTTGGCAATCCAAAGGTTTTAATGTATATTTCCAAATTCTATTCATACCAATACACCAAATTGTTCTTCAACAAATCCATGAAATTTCTTATGCGTTTGCAAATAAGTTGAAGGGTGATCTTCCTTCAATGCAAACGTAACGTGATTATAAAACGACCAAAGGTTTTCGTATTTAAACGGTTCAAACGTTGGTTGAATTATTTCCTTTTTGATTACGCTCAACTGCGTGGCGGTTATAATTTCATGTTCGATATACAATCTACCGGCTAATTCAGCCATAGCACGTTTGCTTACGGTTACATTCTTCATTTTTTCGGTAAGTATTTGTGTGTTGGTAAATCTTTTGGTAAGTTGTTCCACCGTTACGGCTATTTTTCCTGCAATCTCTTCCAATACCGTTCCGGTATGACGACGTACATACTGTATTTCACCTACAATCATACCGTTCATGCAAATCCAAGCATGAGCACCTGCTGAAAAAGCAACCGGTTTACTTTTGTCATAACTGTTTTGCCAAGCAAACTGCATACCCAGTTCTTTTTCACCGTTATACCGGATATTCATTAATCCGATTACTTGTTTTCCATCACGGGCAACTTTAAAATCTTCACTATAAATTTCAAGGTTGTTTTTTTGTAATTGTGTTTCCACCCTGCGTATTACCGCTTTATGTGCTACCGGGGAATATGATTCCGTGCGTTCCGGTACTGGTACTTTAAATATGTCTTCTCTTGTCATAATTTAATTTTATTTATTAAAAGTTTCCAAATCACCCAAAATTTATTAATTGTGAAATCCTGATAATATTTACCATCTTTTAAATATGCTTTTCCTTTACTTTTAATATACCAAGGAAGTTTCATCTTTCTTTTGGTTTACGATTACTTTCAAATTTACTTTCTATTTCTTCCCATAAATCAATAACCTGTTCACGCAGGTCATTTTCAAGACCGGATTTTTCAATTATTTTAATTGATTTTTCCATAGATGTATCTAATTTCTGTTCACCTAAACAATATACCGTATTTTTGGTATGATCTTTAATAAATTGTAAGTTTTGACGCACGTCGTCAATTCCGTAATCAAAGAGAATAGTCAGTGGTGCTGTGCGATACGGTTTCCAAATTGAACTTTTAAATACTTCAATTTCAGTTTCTACACCGATAACCCTTGTAACAAGTTTTCCGGCTATTGTTTCCTTCGCAATAATCTTTTGCGGTTTATTACACCGTAATCGCAAACTTGAATAAAAACCAATAGCCAATCCACCTGGACTTTCATATTTAGGCCCGTAAGTCTCCATGCTTTGCCGTACTTGATTACTGCAAACCATTAACAGGTTTTTTTGTGAAAGTATTCGACAAGTCCTGCGCAATTCCTCACTAAATTCCTTTGCACGACGCATACCCATCTTGTCACCTTCTTTGTTTTCCATTTCAAGTTCCGTTGAAAGTGCTGCCAATGAATCTGCAAAAACAGCATTTATCAATTCACCGTTTGGCTCCCATTTACGAACAGATTGGAATACTTCCGGTATTGTATCCGGTACTGTGTAATTTATTTTATTGGTATCCAAATCAAACATTTGAGCAAACTGCTTGTTCAAACGTGATTCAGGGTCATGGAACATTACTTCCCCCGCTTTGCGCTGTACGTCCCCTGCTATTTCACAAAGTAAGATAGTTTTTCCACAACCAGCAGGGCCAAACACTTCAACCAATATACCACAAGGAATACCCCCACCACGAACACGACCACCGCTAATAGCAAGATCAAGTAAAGTAGAACCAGTAGATACCATAATAGCTGTATCACCTTCATATTCAGATTTTTTAGAAACTTTTGCTTGTGCGTGTTGTTTTACTTGTTTTCCTAAATTGATTTCAACCTTCCTTTTTCTTTTCATCCGTAGTTTGTTTTACAATTTCATCAATAACGGTTTGAGTAAGTCCACGATTTTTCAATTCAACCCTTAACATATTACAAAAAGAATAAAACGTTGTATTCCTTTTTGGCAAAGTATGAAAGGCTTCTAAGGATGATTTTGCTATTTCTGTAATAAGTTCATCATCGGTACAATCACGTAACCTATCATACTTCCAATCGGATATTAACTTGGACATTATTTCTGATTTTGTAATACCCTTTGCAAGTGAATAAAGGTTAAGGAAGGAAGCCACTTCCTTCTTGACGTATAGTCCGATAAAAGAGGCTTCCTTACTTCTTGCGACTTTAGTATGTTTTTTAATTAAAGTCATTTCTTGTTTGCTTTTTTCTTTGCAACGCAATCATGCCACAAATCACAATCTTCACAATCGTCAAACCGATCGGTATCTACCCCAAAACGATGTTCAAACGGACATTCCTTTTCAGTACTTTTTGCTTTTCCTTTTTCAGGTACGTTTCTTTTGCTACGCTTTACCGGTTGTTTTACTTCCTCCTCTTCTTCTACATCTTCATCCGGTTCATCTTCATCTTCGTCCGGTTCAGGTTCCGGTTTGCGTTTGTTAAACGTACTGGTTCTTTTCTTTGGTTTTTCTTCCGGTTCATCATCAGGTTCTTCCTCCGGTTCCGGTTCATCTTCTGATTCTACCGATTCAAAGAAAATAGCTTTTAATTCGTCATACGTAAGTATATTTAACAACTTGTCCAAATCGGTAGCTTTGTCCATTATTTCAAACGGGAATTGTTCTTCACGTTCTTCAAAGTCAAACCTTGATGGGGCAGGGTATTTGTTCTTACCAAGTATGTTTTCAACAAAACGTACACGCACGCTTGTACCTTCTTCCGGGTGCATGAAACTTTCATACGCTTCCTCCGATTCAAGGTCAGATTTCATTTTTTGTTGGAACAAATAATCAGCCTGATCCATTACCATAATATTTTCAAGATCACCGGGTTCAGTAACTTTTTTACCTTTTTTGGTTGTAGTAATACTGCGTACAATAACATTGAATAAACTCCTTTCTTTTGCTTGCAGGGTTTTTACTTCTTCATCGGTATAATCCCGGCCTTCTTTTAGAAGTTTATCACGGTATTCACAAATAGGACATTTTTTACCTATTGAAGTCGGGCAAACAAACGTTTTATTGTCCGCCCCGATATTACGATGAATTTTAAACGGGCGTATCCACCAATAAGAACCTTCAACTGCAATAGGCGGATCATTGTTTACGTCACGATCAGGATGATTTTTTGAAGTGACTAAATACGGGATAAAATCCAGTACAACGTTGGTATCAATTTCCGGGGAAAAGAAATCCACACCGTTAGGCAATTTCAAATACCCAAAGTTTGAACCATGCCTACGTGATTCGTCTGATTTACGAACCATTCCTACAAAACTTAATTTTCCTTTTTTCATTTTTGAATTAATTTTAAAATTTATTTACGTATTAAACGCACTCTTGCATTACTTGCTTTTCTTTCTTCATTGTACTTTTCACGTTTCTTTTCTATTTCTTCGTGTAAATTCCTTGGTACTGACGGCCCTGCAAAATACTGCTGACCATGCAGTTGTACAAGTGCTTCCAAAGCTGCTTTACGGGTAAAGCAAATTTCATTTTTTACAATTTCAGCAGTATTAAGTTCAGTCATTGCCGTAATCCATTCTTCCTTGGCTTCAATATGCCTTGGGTGTGTCCGGTAATACGCTTCAATATTGGCTACGGTTGGTTTGCCTTCTACTAAAGATGGGGTTTGATTTACTTCAAGTATCAATTCCGAAGTAATTATTTTTACGTTTTCCTCGGCACGGGTAAACCGTTCTTTACATTCTACCCAATACTTACCATAACGTATTGCTAATTCAGCCTGTCCCAACCATTCGGTATCAAGACTGGTTTCATCAATTTTAATGTCACGTTCAAAATTCATTATTACAGGTTTTTAATTACCACACCTTTTTTACGGATATAAAAAGTTTCACCTTTTTGTACGGCACGTACTTGATGGCGTTTCATTTTCTTTACGGTTTTATGTTTTGTACTTCCGGCAAAAGGTAATTCTTTACTTTGCCCTACAAAAACAAAACCTAATAGGACAATAAATAGGATAAATAATTTTTTCATTCTTTCTTTTTTGTTAATTGTTTTCTTAACGATCTTACATAACTGGTAATAACCGGAGTAATACCGTCTTGCATTTCTTCAAGTAGTTCCAATGGTTCTTTTCCTATTGGAATTGTTTGTGAGTACCCGCTTTCAACTTTGGCATTTTCATAATTACCTAAATTGATGTTAATCGAAACAGTAACCCAACATTTGTTGTCGGTAGATTCAACAGTTTTCTTGTCCATTTTTACTTTGATTAAGTATTTTTATCCTTTAATTACTCTATATGAATTTAATACAATTCCAGGAAAACCAATATTGTAAGTTGGCTCTTCAAAACATTCAAGTACCAAACCGGCTACCTGATCATCTTTGTTCAACAAAACACTTGTGGCATACCCTAAAACAACCCTGCGTATTCCTTCCGGGTCTTGTTGTTTTAAACCCTGTAAAATATCCTTTACCTTATTCCAACTTTCACGTTTAATCAAAGCACGGCAAAGAGCAATACTTTCCGTTTGTTCTACGGCTGCTTGTTGTGCTATTGCCATCCTGCGTTTTGGCGGGGTGCTTAATACCTGTTCAAGTATTTGTAAAGCGTTACGTGGGTGTCCTTGGCTATCCTGTACAATTTGTTCAAGTATTTCTTGGTTTACTTCTTCATTTTCTTGAAAAGCTACGTGAATCAATAACTGATTCATATCCAAATCACTTAACAACTGTGTTTGGAATTGTGAACAACGCCCTTTTATTGTTGGTAAAAGTGATTGTGGATCAGTAGTACAAAGAATAAAATAAATATATGGTGGTGTGTCCTCCAATATTTTCAGTAAAGCGTTCTGTGAATCACCTGTTGCTTTGTGGATTTCATCAAGAATATAAACACGAATACCACCGCCTAAAGGAGTAAATTGAATATTCTTACGCAATTCCCTTGCTGTGTCAATACCACGAAACTGCGCTGTGTCAATTTCAACAATATTGTTTTCGGTACAACCTAATTCTTTTGCAATAATACGTGCCAATGTGGTTTTCCCACAACCTGTTGGGCCATGAAATAAAATTGCGTGTGGTACGTCTTTTTTCTTAAACATACCTTTTAGGGCACTTACAATTTCGTTGTTGCCTACAATTTCATTTAAGGCAGAAGGGCGATATTTGAGATAAAGTGATGCCATTAAAAATTGTTTTATTTTTGTATTAATATTTTTACTTTGTTGTATTCTTCTGCTGCTCTTTTTTCTGAAGAAAATCTACCTAAATATTTAGATTTCCCATTAATTAAAATTTCAGCTATCCATTTATTTCTGGATTTATCAAAACGTACTCCTTTAAATTTAGAAGTAAATTTAGGTTTTTTAACTTCTATGGATAACCCATTATTGTAATTGTATAATGCTTTTTCATAATATATTGATGCTTCTATTTCAGATTCAAATATACCAAGATATACTTGTTTTCCTTCAATAAAGATTGTAGCTGTCCATTTATTATTAAATTTTGATACTCCAGTATATTTACTCGAATGATTAATATGCTTTTTGTTAGTATTGTTCCGTTGAGATATTATTTCAATGTTTTTAATACTATTATCTGATTTATCAAAATTTTTATGATTAATAACTCCTTTATGATCATTTATTTTATAATTAAGAAAAGCCATAGCTACAAGTTGGTGAATTTTAAATTTTTTCTGTTTTCCATCTCGGAATAATCCAACTTGATAGTATCCATATACATTTTTATATGGCTTTAATATTTTTGATTTATTAAAATATAAACTTTTTAAGTTTCCTAAATTACTTATTAAATAATTATCATATTTAGGAATTTCTTTCCATATTTCTATACTTTCATTCATTTCTTAATTTTTAGTAAATTTTATTAATCGTTCCAAAACGTCTAAATACAATTTATTTTCAAGTATTACCAATTCATCATCTTTGTAAGTTTTTGAACTTGCTATATAATCCCTCCTATTTATTAGGAATTCCTGTAATAGTTCCAACGGATTGTCATTTCTAAGGACAAACGAATCAGTTTTTGGTTTTGTTCTTGTTCTTATCATAAATTATGTTTTTCCGCCCAACTATGGTCAACGTCACAAATTTCAATATCCACATCTAATGGAACGGAAATCCAGTCCCACGTTTGGCGTATATCATTACACATAATACAACGTACTACGTCAACCACGTGATCAAGTTCTTCCGGGTTTACATCAAGTACAATAGCGTCATGTATTTGACCTATCAACCGTGTATCCCAATGTTCCTTTACCTGTGCTTTTGTAATTTCAATAACGCTCCAAAGTAAACAATGGAAGGCTGATCCTTGAATGGCGTAATTCATAACGTCATTTTTGCGCATCAAACCTGAATAGGTAAACCCTGTTTTGGAGGTGAAGTACCCGTTTTGCAGATATTCCGCATACCATTTTTCTTTCCATTTAGCATACCGGAAATAACGTATATTCCAAAACTCCTGTTCAATTTCCTTAATATGTTCTGTAAACGTATCAAGGCTATTTATACCGTTTTTAATTAAATGGTCTGCTAAATTACCTTTTTCAAATTCAATACCCATACCCTTTTTCCATTTACCAAAACGGGGTAATTTGCCCCAGTTTACGGTAAGATTTACGGCACAATTCTTATAAAAATCACCATAGAATTGTGGGAATATAAAACCGTTTTTAGTGGCACTCCGTAAAACCTTGTGTGAAGGTTCGTTTGGATTATACTTAAACATAAATATTTTTTCGGCCATATCCCGGTGCATATCACCTTCAAGAATATCCTCGATTAATTTTTTATCATTACAATATGTTGCACTTATTCTAACTTCAAGTTGCTTATAATCCACCTCCATTAATTGATGCCTCGGTCTTGGGTAAATTGCTTTACGGCAAATATCCATCGCCTCTTTGTCACGTTTGGGTATGTTTTGGAAATTCGGATTGGATGCGCTGCTTCTAAATGTCTTGACCAAATGTAAGTTATATACAGGATGAATATACCCGTCAACTTGTTCAGTTTCAAACCCTTCAAGGTAAGTATCCCTAATCTTTTTTAACTTTTTTATTTGCAATAGAATTTCAAGTTCCGGTATGCCTAACTGTTTTAGAGTTTCTTCATCGGTAGAACCTTGTCCGGTAATTGTTTCCTTGTTAATTTTAACTTTCTTAACATGGTAAATAAATTCACCTAATTGTACAGGGCTATAAATATTTACGGTTTTATTATTTCTTGATTTTTCCCATTCCTTATAAAATTTACTATTTGTAAATTCACGTTCAAGCGATTGTATTTGTTGGTTTATTTCGGAATTTTTAGCACGAATATAATCTAAATCAATACGAAGTCCTTGTTGTTCCATTCTTGATAAGGCAAGGATACCGTCTAAAAATAATTTATTTGCTTGTTCTACGTTCATATATATTTATTACTTTGAATATTTCATAAACTACCTGAGGAACTACAGCATTTCCGTAGGCTTTAATGGATTCTATTTGATGCTTTGAAAAGGTAATTCCAGCCAGTCCGGAGGAAACCCCATCATTTCTGCTACAAACCGGGGATTGAGTTGGGAAGTTGTCCCACGTGGAATCTTGCAGATATCGTGTATTTGTACTGCAAGATCTGAATTTCCTCTCCAATTCTTTGACGGCCCTGCGCTCCCTTTGTAATCGTTTGCAGCCGGTGTCGGCAATATTTTTAGTTCCCCCACATATTTTATGTAATTCGGAAGTTGACCCATATGATTCACTTTGTTTCCATTCTCTCCCTTTATATGCTTCATTGAGTTCGCCCCCTTGTAATCCCTTGTTGCAGGTGTCGGCAAAAGTCCCATCTTTATCGCATTTTTTATAGGATTTCCCCTGTATAAATTCTTCTTCGACAAATTTAGTTCCGTGCTTTCTTCGCTCAATGCTCCTCCTGTCGAAGATGTTATTGTAGGCAATAAAAAAACATCTGTCCCTGCGATGAGGGGCGTTTTTACTGCAAGCTGGAATAATAAATGCCTGTGTCTGATAACCTTCGTTTTCCAAATCAGATATGACCTGGCTGAATACCATTCCCCTGTCCCAATTAACAATTCCGTAAACGTTTTCGCCCACGACCCATTTAGGTTTGACAATTTTGATAACCTCAAGCATCGCTGGCCAGAGGTGACGGTCATCTTCCGTGCCTTTTCGCTTCCCGGCAAGTGAAAAGGGCTGGCAGGGGAATCCACCGGAAATAATGTCAACTGTTCCTTCATATTTTTTAAATCTATCTAAATTACAAATATCTTCAATTAATTCAGAATCAGGCCAATAATATTTTAGAACTTTTTGACAGAATGGATTTATTTCACAATGAAAAACATTGTTCCAACCTAACCATTCTGCTGCCAAATCAAAACCTCCAATTCCCGAAAACAAACTACCGTGTCGCATATTCAAAATGGTAAATTCCTGATTTCAAATTCTTTTATTTGTTTTACGGCTAACCTATATTGGTAAATGCTATCTAAAGCACAATATTCCATTAGCTCTTGTTTGCCTTTTTTGACTTGCATAAGTGTTTCTACCTTATTTATATCATTACTATTTTCAGCTTCAAGGTAACTTTTCACACCAACGGAATAATCCTGTATTCCAAAGTTTACAAAGGTTTGAAACTTTAACCCTGTAATCCCGGCACGATTATCAAGTATATGCGCAGCCAACATTGAATCCCACAACCACCCACGCACCCTTGTACCAAGTATTTCGTAACTCCAGTTTTCTTCAAATTTGCAGTTGTGTGCCATTTTACGGATATTCTTGTCCTTTAGAATATTAATAAATGGTTTACATAGTTCAATTTTACCGGGCATTTCAAATACGTAAACTTTATCCTCGCTAACGGCAATAGAACAACATACAATTTTATGGCCTTTTGCGTGTGGTTTTATCCCGGTAGTTTCATAATCAAAACTTATTGTTTGCCCTGTTTTGATTAAACTATCAAGCATTGAAATATCTTCAAGAAAAGTTATTTCAGGTTTATTGTAAACAGATAATTTTTCATTTAACTTATAAAAAGCATTTTGTAAATCCTGTCCCCAAACTATTTGAGTTACCGGTTGATCTTCCAAAGACCGTTCAACAAAACTTGGATGAAACACCGGGCAAATCCATGTGTTAAACTCTAAGTCCGGTATTGCAAACCCTCGCCATTCATTTACACCGTTCAAAGAACCTTTCCATCGTGTACCTAATACGGAATAAATTGCTGCGTTGCCTAACAATACGACTAATTTAGGTTTGTATAGCTTGATTAAACTAAGTACTGATTTACGGCAACATTCAATTTCTACGTTTGACGGTAATCTGTTTTTACCGTTTTTCATTGGCCGGCAACTTACCGCATTAATATTGACGCAATCTTCAAACAAATCAACACCTAACCGTTCATAGATTCGTTGCAATAACCTACCGGTTTTCCCCTGCCAAGGTTTACCCTCCTGATCATCAACCGTACCGGGGGCTTCACCAATATTTATAATTCTTTTATCAAAATTGCCATACGGTTGCATTTTTGGTGTTATGCAATCCTTGTACAAACCACATGAATAGCAAGTCAACAACTTTCCTTCCGGTCGGTCGTTAGATTGTGTTTCTTTTTTAGAGAAAAACCCTGTCATTTTTCAATCTTTCTTAAAGCTGAAATATAAACCCAATCCACTCCTTTGAAATAAAGCAATTTTTCGGTAACGGTACATTCCTTTGTTTGTGTAAATATATCTTTGAGCAAATAAGGCATTATTGATAATTGTACTGGTTCTACCGTTTCCTGTAACGTTGACCGTTCTTCAAACCAGGAAGTTTCTGATTTGCTTCTGACCGTTAATCTTCTTTTGTTTAATTCAATATCAACAAATTCCTGTGTTTCGGTATCTCGTTTTGCAAAAATAATGGCACGGTCAAGTATTTCATTAAGGTTATCGGGTAAAACAATATTCAAACCACCCTTAACAGGTTTTAAATACGGTGTGGTATCAATGAAAGTATCGTTAAACGTGCGACAGGATATTATTGTACCTTCCCCGGTTTTGAAATGTACCCAGCCAACCCCTTCCGCAATTTCAACAACGTTTAATTTTGTAACAATCAAAACGGAAGTTTTTGGCAAAAGGAAAGTTGATATCGGTAAAGGTTTATTTAATTTACAATGACAAATCCTATAATTATCACTGCTTTCAATTACCCCGGTTTCGTTTACGTGTACACAGGTTAATATTGGCAAAGATAAATTATCGGAACAACTCATTGAAGCAAATTTCAAAAATTCAATAAACTTTTTAGGTAAAGGAAACCATTCCCCCTTTTTGCTTAATTCTTCTTCAATCGGTAGTTTTACATCAGCTTCGATTGTAAACCCGGCAGTAGCACGGCCACTTTTAAGGATTATTGTATTATCTTCCTCGGTAATATCAATTTCGTCGGATTTTAATTTTGAAACGAATTTATACAATTCTTCGGCTTTTACAGCACCGGTTAATTCAATACCCTTGATAGGGTGTAGGACTGAAATTTCATCGTTGTACGTAACAATACAGCCTTGCATAAAAGCAAATGATGTGAATTGTTCCGCAATTTCTTTGTTTGCCAAACCCGGTTTTACTATTTCCAAGGCTCGTTTTAATTCATCTTTGTTGACAAGCATAGTTAAAAATTTATTTTAGTTTGATTAATTTCATACCATAATTATTAATACCTTCTTTAATAATAATACCCTCTTTCTGTATTAATTTATTTCGTTTAAAACGACTATAATCAACATGATGTTGGTAACGTCCCCATTTCCATGATACACGTACAACGTCTGGGTGTTGTCGAACTAATGATTCAGCCATTAGCAAACGACCGTCTATAACCGTATCTTTTTGGTAGATATTCGTATTACCACCTTTTATAGTCATAGTTTGGGCTTTTTCACAAAGAAAAGCGTTAAATAATACTGTACACCAACCATCTTTTAAAACCCTTAAACATATATCTGTATCATCATTATAAATATCACGCCATATATGCGGAATACTATTATTTATTAAACTACAAGAATATACTCGTGTATTCAAATAAAAAGGAGGCATACAAGTCTTTCTTGATGCAAACATAAAATAATTAAATCCTGCAATAGCAATATTTTCGTAACGATCTACAAAATCTTCTGCAACTCTAAAAATTGTACCTGAACCTACCGGAGTTTTTAAATTATAATTTAATCTGTAAAAATTATAAATATTATCGTCAAGTTGCCAATGTCGTTCCGCACCAATAGATATTGAATATTCTTTTATCCAACAACGTGCTTTAACTAATTCTGTACTTGATTCTGGTTTTGACCAAGGTAAAACAAGAATATTTTTAGGATTGAGTATTGTTTTATACTTTTTATACTCGTGTGGTTCAATAACTACATAAAAAGACACTTTTAATTTTTCAAGTGCTTTAACTGTCAATCGGGAATCAAATCTACCTTTTGTTGGTATAAATATTGGGTATTTAGGATTCATCAACGTACATTTTATTTATATACCTATTTATTTTAGCTTTAGGAAACCAAAGACTTTTTGTTTTATTTGTTATATTTTGATTTATTAATTTTGAAAAATTTTCAATATCATCTTTAGTTTTAAAATGTATAATTATTGATTTCAATGGAGTTAAATCTCTTTGCACAAACTCTGGCATATCTTGCCAGTACTTACCCCAAAAAGTAATATTATCTGGTTCAAATAAACCGGTATCTTTTAATTTCTTTCGTTTTCGTTTCATTTTAAAAAAGTTTTAAAGATTCATCAATAGTCTTTTCCCATATAATAGGGCGATTATTCCAAAATCCAGTTTTTACTACTTCATAACCATAATTTCTTAAAGTCTTATTAAAAATAATACTTATTTCTTTTCCTGTATATTTTTTATTATTAAAATAATAAAAATTAAAATGTCCTATTGATTTTGCATTAAATGAATTTGCAATTATAAAATATTTCGGTTCATTACTTTTTATTATAAATAATAAATGTTCGATTGGTCTCTCAAAGTGTTCAAAATATTCAAATGCAACAATTAAATTAGATTTATTAGTCTTAAAAATACTCGGTATTACTTCAAAATTGTATTTTTCACTATAATATTTTGCAATATTATATTGGTGTGTATTTTCAATATTTGTACCATATACTTTAGCTTCTGGAAATAAAAATTTTAAACTCGCTGTTGTATAACCA
Source organism: Bacteroidota bacterium (assembly GCA_022709605.1). GTDB lineage: Bacteria > Bacteroidota > Bacteroidia > Bacteroidales > Paludibacteraceae > Paludibacter. Next base: position 18,766 of record JAKLIM010000010.1, read on the forward strand.
AAGCCACAACCCAAATCATTTATAATATCAATGTCTTTAAATAAATCAATTTTTGATTTTATCAATTTTAAATATTTTGAAGAGTAAACAACCCAACAAGCCCACAAATCTGCTAAATAATTAGGATTGTTATAAATTGAATAATCTGGTTCGTTTTCAATTAAAGAATCATACCATATATTTTCTAATATCTGGAATTCTCTCAATTTTTCCCGATTACCTATATAATATTTTATTGAATTAACTGATAAATCAAAAAAATTATTAGTATTTAAATACAAAAATTTATTACATATACATATGTAATCTAATAAATCTTTTTTTGTTATTTTTGTTAACATATAAATAAGAATATATATTTACTGAAAGTATTTACTTTAATTTTCATAGAGGAAATACTTTCAGTAAATAATTGAAATAATTTTATTTAGTTGGAATATTAGGAATATTTAACTCTCGCAAAATACAAGCAAAGTATGTAATATCAGCTTTCATTTTTGCAACGTTAGATAATCCACCACTCTTTTCATAAAGATGATTAGCTGCAACAGCCCATTCCTCAATACTTTTAAGTTTTGAGTTTTGTTTTATTGCAAGTGCAACTGCTTCCGGACGAGACATACCTTTTTTTGAAGAAACATTTTCTTTCTTAGAAGAAGATACATTTTCCTTTACTTTTCCTTTTTTTACAGGTGCAGGTTCATCTTCATCTTCTTCCTCAACAGGAACCGGTTTTGCTTTCGGAATAGGTTTCGTTGTCACCGGTTTTTTTGAAGGTTTTACAGGTTCAGGTTCGTCCTCATCATCTTCAACAACAACTGGTTTTTTACCCTTTTTTACCGGAGTAGGTTCAGGTTCGTCCTCATCATCTTCAACAACTGGGACAGGTTTTGCTTTTCCTTTTTTTACCGGAATAGGTTCAGGTTCTTCCTCTTCTTCCGGTTCTTCTTCAACGTTACCGTACTTTTCAATTAACTGATCGAACACAGCTTGAGTAGCCGTTGTAAATTCATCATCTTCGGTGACCAATTCCGGGTCACTGATTACATCATACAATTCCTGTTCAAAAGCATCCTGTGACAACTTTTTGTCAATAGGCGGTTCAACGCCAATCTGCTCGTCCAACTCTTTGTAAGCTGCGAGAAGGTCTTTCATTGTTAATTTTTTTGCCATAATAAAAATTTTGATTAATTAATTAATAAAAATATGTTGGTATAAAAACCAATTCAATAAAAACTACCTAAAAACGGTCTGCCAATTTCCAACCGTTGCAAAACTGTAACTTCCTGCGTATGGTGAAAATCACCTTCACGTATTACAATCTTATTTATTCGCATTAAACCTATTTCCTTTTCCCTGCCCAATACGTCCTGATTTAATCCGTACATTGCCGTAACGTGCCCAAATTTACGTTTATCTTCGCTGAAATTATCCATAAGTAAACGATCTTTGGTATAGCTACTTGAATCAGATTGTGTTGGTACGATCACCAAACAATCTTCCTCCTGTGAAATACTACGGAATTGACGCCATATTTCATTTTGTTGATGGCGAAATTCACCACGTAATTCAGGTACAATCAAATCACCGTAATCAATCAAAATTACGTCAGGTACAAAATCTTCTTCAATACGCCATTTTTTCAACGTACTTTTAATTTTTGAAATTGTAAGTGTTCCGTTTACATGGGTTGAAAGTTTAATATTCCTTTTTGCTTTTATAAAAAATTTGTCAATATAATGTTTTGCAACTTTAGCCGTCAACGGATTTTTAATTTCTTCTTTTTTCAACCACGTTGTTCCCCAACGACTATTAACCCATTCCGTACAATTATGACAAGGTTTGTACCGTGGATTTTCCTCGTAAGCGGTTTTTAACTTTTCAAACGTTGTTTTTGTACGAATTGTAAAATCATCTTCGTTGAAAATACCAAAATTACATTCACGAATTTTACGATCACAGGTATCATTTTGATTTTTCACACAATCTTGTACCGGGATATAACGTACTCCACAATATTTTTCTAAATTACTCCGTTTTGCAAGGTAAATGCAAATCCTTGTCAACTGTTGATTTTTAGTCATATCCCCGGCTTGGAAAAATGCTACTTTACGCTTTTGGCGATAGGCACGCATCATAAATTCCAATAGTAAAAATGTTTTTCCACGTTTTTCAGGGGCAAGTATCCCGATTAAACCTCCACGCACCATTTGTTCGTTCCAAAAATCACCCAAAGCACCGGGAAATTCTATTAAATTCTGATAAGTTGTATCAAAAGCACTATCAACGGCTAATAATACTTCCGGTTTGCTTAAATCAATTTCATCTTCATTTTTACTTACAGGTATTTTAAAATTTTGTGCTTCAACGATTGCTTCATCAATTTTATTTTTTGAAAGCATTGCGGTAAGTGCTTCATTGTGAAGCGTAATTTGCCGTTCCTTAAAATAATTTCGTGTTTGTTCAAGAATATAAGTTACGTTAATTTCACCACGCTCGTATTCCTCGGATAAACCGGGTAAAATATCTTCTTCAATTTCTTTAGCAAGTTTTTTATCTAAACCGGCTTTTAATTTTTGAATATAAATCAATTCAATATCCTTGACGGGTGCTTTTGCATATTTGTCAAAATATTCCCAACACCACATGGAAATTAAACGTGCCGTATGACTTTCCACGTAATCAGGTTTCCATTCGGATTTTATCTGACGTAGAAACTCTGTTTGAGTAATCAAATTCAATAAGATTTTGCGCTCGATCATTTCCAAGATTTCTTTTCTTCGATTTCACACATTAAATTTATACGGCTGGTAATACGCTGATCACCAATACGTTTTTCAATTTCTGTTAGACTAAAGTTGCTTGTAATTATTGTTTTTTTCAAATATTCATACCGATGATTCATCAGATGATAAATTATATCCGTAACCCATTCGGTTGGCCTGGTGGACATAAAATCATCAATTACAAGTAAATCGGTATTAAGGTATTTACGCATTACGTCACTTTCACGCTTTTCTGTATTATCATAAGTTTCCCGTATTTCAGATAATAAATCTGTAAATGAAACAAATATATTTGTATTGTTGAGGTTATTCAAATAATTGTATTTCATTTCCTGAACGAGCATAAATGCCGCACGTATCGTTTTCCCGGTTGCAACTTCACCGTAAATAAACGTACTTTTTGCCTGACCATACAATAAGTCCTCCGGCATTGGAAAATGCCTTAAATCACTTTGTATGCGTGGTGGAAGCCTTTTTATGCACTCAAGCATCCACACATTGTTAAAATTTTCTTCGGTTCTCATACTATTTTTGGTTCTTTGTATTTGATTTCAGTTTTGCCTACAAACCCGGTTTTCTTTACCGGTTGATCTTCTTCCCAGCTACCGGTCATTTGTCCGGGGTCATTCATCCAACTGCGTTTATTTAACCATACCGATGGGTGACGTATGAATTTTGGGTTTTGCCATTGTGAAGACCGTTTTTGCAGTATGATCGCCCTGCGTACTTCTTTCCACGTTGGCCGGTCTTTCCCGTGATTTTTGGTGCAAAGTTTTTCCCATG
>JAKLIM010000100.1 GCA_022709605.1 Bacteroidota bacterium
GAAAGTTACATTGTTTTGTAATTTTTTAAATCCTCAAACTCTCAAATTTTCAAATTTTCAAACCTTTCAAACCTTTCAAACTCTTCAAACTTTCAACCACCCTCTGAACCCTCTGACTCCATAATACGATTCTGCTCCATTGTGATAGGTAAAAACATGATTGTAACGTCTGTCACAAAATATCGCGCCGCCTAATTTCCTTATTTCGGCAGGAGTGATTACCCAACTCGAAGTCTTGTTGTCGAAATTTCCAAGTTGCTGAAGTTGTCTGTATTGCGATTCGGTTAAAAGCTCGATACCCATTTCGGCAGCCATATCCATGGCGCTGTTAGCCGGTTTATGTTCTTTTCTCGATTCCAACGCTTCGCGATCGTAACAAATACTGCGGCGACTTTTGGGTGTTTCGGCCGAGCAATCCATAAAAATATACTGATCCGATTTTTCATCGTAATCGACCACATCGGGCTCGCCATCTGTTTGTTCCATTTCATCCAGCGACCACAGTTTTTCTGGATTGAGTTCTAATTTGGCCTGTACTTTAGTCCATTCAATATTTTTATGGCGGTTCATATTTTTTTCAAACCGTGCTTTTAAAACTTTTAAAAGTTCATTTGTTTGCTCAATTGTGAGTTCCTTTTTATTTGCTGTTGTCATAATCTATTTGTTTTAATCTAAAAATCCTTGTTTTTTCAGTACATTCAGAAATTTTTCGGAGAAAAATTCATTGTTCTTTTTGGTATAGCGAACATCGGTAAATACCTGAGCTAACGTTTCTTTTTTGTTTTCAGTCGCAAAATTTTTGTAAAATTCGCTGTTCTCTTTTTCTGCATAAAGTTGATCAATCTTATCCGAAGTAAAATCTGTATACGTTTCAAAATGAACAATTGATTCCAACGGAAGGCGGTCGGTGAGGGGAGGAGTTTCATCAGGATAACCTACTGTAATTGTTGTTACAGGTACCACCAAATAGGGTAAATTAAGTATGTCTATAATTTCACCCGCATTGTAAGTCGTAGTTCCCAGGTAACAAATTCCCAATCCCGCACTTTCGGCAGCTACGGCAAAAGTTTGTGCAAAAATCATTGCATCGATGGCAGCAGCCATAAACGATTGAAAATTATCATAGCCGGGGTTGGCTTCGCGTTGCTCGCACCATTTTGTAAAGCGGTTAAAATCAGCACAAAAAGTCAAGACAACCGGAGCATTTGTAATCATGGGTTGATTAAAATGAGTGGGCGCTAAGTTTTTCTTGATTTCAGCATCAGTAGTAACCACCACGCTGTAGGCCTGCATGTTACCGGTATTCGATGATTGGGCTGCCGCATTTAGCAATTCGCTGAGCAACTCATTCGAAACGGGTTGATTGGTGTATTTTCGTATGGTACGACGATTATTTAATAATGATATCATAATTTTATTAGTTTTCGATGAATGTACAAAGATAACGAGATAGAGTCAAATTTGTTTGGTTTTAGCAATGATTGAAACTGTTTTTTAGTAATTTTACAGCTCATTATTAAACAAATCACTTATTGATTCGTTATATTTTCAAAATTTTTTAAGTATAATTTTTAAAATATCAGAACTATGGCTTTACAAGTTGGCGATAAAGCTCCCGCCTCATTAGGAGTAAATCAGGATGGAAAAGAAATCCTATTATCGGATTTTGCCGGAAAAAAAGTAGTATTGTATTTTTATCCCAAAGATCAGACACCGGGTTGCACTGCGCAGGCTTGTAGCTTGCGTGACGGTTATGAAAATTTGCAAAAAGCCGGATACGAGGTGTTTGGCGTTAGTACCGATTCGGAAGCGTCACATCAAAAATTTATTGCAAAACAAAACTTACCATTTCAGTTAATTGCTGATGTAGATAAAAAACTATCGGAACAATTTGGCACCTGGGGCGAGAAATCGATGTATGGACGCTCGTACATGGGTATGTTCCGAACCACTTTTATTATCGACGAAAATGGAATTATCGAACGTATAATTTTGCCTAAAGAAGTGAACACCAAAACACATGCTGCTCAAATTTTAGGATAATTTTTTGCTTTTAAAAATGAATCGGGAAAAACCAAAAATCTATCTTGTTCCAAGATGGGCCGGGAATATTCATTCCGATTGGTACGATAGTATTTTTGAGTTCATCAAAAATAAATACAATATCACCATTGAAAGGCTTGAAATGCCGAATTGGAATGAACCTGATATTGAAAAATCAATTGAGTATTTATCAAATCAAGTTAAACAATTAAACCAGCAAACCTATTTTGTTGGTCATAGTGTTGGTTGTCAGGCAATTATTCGCTTTTTATCAAAGCAGTTTCAAGAAAATACTGATCTTCACATTGGTGGTTGCTTGTTTGTAGCTGGCTGGTTTAAAGTTGACCATCCCTGGAATACGTTAAAACCGTGGTTAGTTGTAAATGATATTAATTTCAACCTGATTTCAAATAGAATAAATTTCAAACGAATTGTTTTATCAGACAACGACCCTTTTACTGCTAATTATTTAGAAAATAAGAGTTTATGGGAAGAAAAATTAAATACGGAAGTTGTAATTTATCCTGAAAGAAAACATTTTAACGAAAGTGAAGAACTAAACGTTTTTTCGGAGATTGAGAAAATGATTTTAATCGCAAATAATTTGTTAAATGCTCAGACTAGATAAAGTAGTATGAAGTTTCTATTTTGCAATATTGTTGTATGGTTAAAATACTTAGTTCCGATAGCTATCGGAATCGCTTCGCTCTGAATGACAAATCATTACATCGTTTTATTTTGGAGGGGGTTGGTTGGCGGCTTCGCCGCCAACCAACCCCCTCCAAAGAATATAAAGTGCTGATTGTCATTTCGAACGGAGTGAGAAATCTCTTTCTACAACTACATTTTAAATGTTTACCGGACAATAATGATTTTACAAAATCAAAAGGTTTAATCAGTATGATTTAATTTAATTATTATTTCATATACAAGTAGTTTACAGTTAAATAAATAAAATAATGATAATCAGTTTAAACGCTTTGCGCTGTGATAAGTCAAAGTAAACAGATTGCAAAAATTAAATTATTATAAACATTAAAAAACTATTGTATCATGAAAAAGTATGGAATTGCAGCATTAGCTGTCGCATTTGTTTTTAGTATGGCTGTTTCGGCTCAGAGACCAATGCAGGGACGTCAGGATGGACCAAATCCTGGACATAAAAAAGAGTTCAGACAAGAGCATAAAGAAAAACTCTCTCCTAAAAAAAGAGCTGGTTACATGGCTGTCGATATGGACTTGACCGAAGCGCAACGAAATAAACTTCAGGCTCATTTTGAAAAACAGGACCAGCAACGTGAAGAACACAGAGCGGAAATGTTGAAAATGAAAGATCAGCAAATGAAAAAAAGAGATGCTATGATCAAAGCAAATGATGCTGAAATGGAAAAAATTCTTGGAACAGAAAAATTCAATGAATTAAAAGCAAAACAAGCGGATCGAAAAAGTAAGGCTAAACAATTTAAAAACAAACGTTTCGGAAATCAGGACAAACCGGGTTTTGAGGGCAGACAAGGTCAACAACGCAGATGGGCGCCTCAAATGGAAAAAGAAGCACCGGAATTGAAGAAATAAATATTCATCAAAAACTGATTTAAAATAACATTTCAATAAATTAAAAATCAGTGATTGTTCATAATTTGAACAATCTCTGATTTTTTTTTTAATGCCTGATAAACAAAAACCTACCTTATTGCATTTTATACTAAGAAAATCTTTTATCCCTACAATTTGAGACTAATTCTTTTAACTTAATGCAGGACGAAAGGTGTTTCTGTTCGCTTGATATTTAAATTTATTCCAATAATAATATTCACAAACTGTATGAAAAAAACATTAATCATAGTAGCTCACCCAATTCACCCTGCTTCAGTAACAACAACGCAAATTGCTGAATATCTTAAAGATACAAATGAGGCAAAATCCGGCGAAATTCAATTTCGGAATTTGATCACTCTTTATCCCGACTATAAAATCGACAAAAAGGCAGAACAGGAAACTTTGTTGTGGGCAGAAACAGTAGTTTTGCAATTTCCATTTTATTGGTATAGTATTCCCGGAATATTGAAAACGTGGATAGACGAAGTTTTAGAATACGGTTTTGCTTACGGTAAAACGGGCGATAAATTGAAAGGCAAACATCTTATTCTCTCGTTTAGTACGGGCGGACCCGCTGAAGCTTACGCACACGGAGCACGCAACAACTACGAAATAGAGGAACTCCTTTTTCCAATTATTCAAACTTCAAATTTAATCGGTACAATATTGGAAACACCAATCGTGAGTTTTGGTATGCCAAATATTCCGGGCATTGAAACTAATAAAACCGAAACTGTTAAGCGGGCTACCGAACATGCTGAAAGGCTGTATAATACTGTATTAAGTCTTTAGTTGAGGTCTCAACCGGCTTTTGAAAATTTTGCTATCGGCATATTTATCAGCATGTTGCAATCGAAGTTTTTTTCGCTCCTCGACAGGCAATTGAAAAATCGTTTGACATTCTTCGCCACAACAGCCTTCGTATTTCTCAGCACATTCGGCACACTGGATAAAAAGCAAATGACAATCGTTGTTTGCACAGTTGGTGTGTGAGTCGGCAGGTTTTCCACACTGGTGGCAGCGCGAAATTATTTGTCCATCGACGGATTCGCCCAATCGTTCATCAAACACAAAGTTTTTACCGTAGAATTTCGATTCAATACCCATTTGCTTGATTTGCTGCGCGTATTCAATTATACCACCGTACAATTGCGAAACGTTTTCAAATCCATTGTGAATCAGGAATGAACTGGCCTTTTCGCAACGAATTCCACCGGTACAATACAGTAAAAACGGCTTGTCCTTATCATCTTTGTACTTATCAATTACCAACTGAATTTCTTCCCTGAAAGTATCTGCATCGGGACAAAATGCATTTTTGAAACGACCAATTTCACTTTCGTAATGATTTCGCATATCCACCACAATAGCATTTGGTTCGTCGAGTGCTTCGTGAAACTCCATTGCAGTAAGATGGTTACCAACTTTCGATAAATCGTAGGTTCCGTGTTTAAGTCCATCGGCCACAATTTTAGGGCGGACTTTGATAGTCAGTTTGAAAAATGACTTCCCGTCATCCACAATGGCGTATTTTATGGGTACCTTATTTAGTTCAGGAATGGAATACAAAAATTCCATAAACCCGACAAAATTATGTTCCGGTACGCTCATTTGAGCATTTATTCCCTCGTAAGCCACATAAATACGTCCAAAACAGCCCAATTCGCTCCAGTTACGATACAAATCATTGCGGAATTCCTGCGGATTTTCGATATTGAAATATTTGTAAAACGAGATGGTGCGGCGTTTAAATGTTTCTTGTTGAAGCTGTTCTTTTAAAATACGACGGTCGATACGATTTTCTAACATAATGAATAATACGTGATTTTATTAAATGTAACCATGAATTACCCATAACAACGAAAACTTAAGATTGTTTCGGTGAATGTATTTTTAACTATTAAGAGTGAAAATTAGCCGGCTGTGTAATAATTATAGTCTTTGAGGAAAGTTTCGATTAATTTTTTATCAGAATCGATTTTGTTTGTATGTTTGGTTACACTATAAATTTTTTCTGCTATTTTTTTTAATAAAACTGCATTTTTCGATTTGTTGGTAAGTTCAAAATTTTCTTTGATAATTCTGATATCATTATCCGAAAATAACATAATCTGATTTCTGTTAAATTGTGGTTGGTAATCTTCGGCCACTTCCATAAGTATGGTATGACTAATATTGTACTTTGATTTTTCAGAAATTACCGCTGTGCCGGCAGCCAAATCGCCCAAGCGTTGTGTATTTTTTGTGCTTACCATGGCAATCACACCCGGAATGTAACCCATTTGAATATCCACAATGGCAAAAATCCAACGTACAAAATAATCGAAAAACCCTGCCTGATAGCCATCTATCTTTACCACTTTTATTTTCAATAATTTTTTACCAAAAGTTTGCCCTTCCATGGTTGATTCACAAACGAGCGAATAAAACATGATAGGCAAAGATATCAATAACAATACTATTGATGAACTGATATCCGGATTATTGAAAAAATGGTTAAAAAAATCATGTAATAAAAATAAAGCCACAAAAACAAAATAGGCAATTTGTATGAGTAAATCAATTAAATAAGCCAATATTCTTTCGCCGATTGTAGCCGTGGTAAAAAATAAATTAATATTTTGAGTTGTATTTATATGTAAATTTGACATAAATTTTTACTTTTGTATTTAATTATGAGAGAAATATCATTTATCAAAAAAAATAAGTCGAAATGGTTGGATTTTGAACAATCATTAAACCTTAAGCAAAGCCGAAACCCCGACGAGTTGGCCGATGCTTATATTCAATTACTCAATGACTTATCGTACAGTCAGACCTATTATCCAAAAAGCAAAACCACAGAATACCTAAATTTCTTAGTCACGCAAATATACAGAAAAATTTATAAAACCAAACGCCTCGAAAAAAACCGTCTCAAATCATTTTTTTTTGAAGAAATACCTTCATTAGTTTATCAATATCGTAAACAAATGTATTTTGCATTTGCATTGTTTTTCTTTTTTGTTACTTTGGGTGCAATTTCGGCTGCACACGACGATAGATTTGTGCGAATAATTTTGGGCGACGACTATGTAAACATGACGCTCGAAAATATAAAAAATGGCGATCCCATGGCTGTTTACAAAAAACATGGTGAGTTAAATATGTTTATCGGCATTACCATCAATAATATTGGCGTTGCAATGAAATCCTATGTTTATGGTTTGTCGGCTGGTGTATTGACTTTTTTTATGTCGATGCAAAATGGCATTATGTTGGGTTCGTTTCAATATTTTTTTTACGAAAATGGAGTGTTCGAACAGAGCTTGCGTGGAATTTGGCTCCACGGAGCAATGGAAATTTTCAGCATTGTAATTGCTACCATGGCAGGTTTTATACTGGCCGGTTCAATCCTTTTCCCCGGAACTTATTCCCGTTTTCAATCTTTTGTAACCGGAGCGCGCGAAAGCCTGAAAATACTCATCAGCACCTTGCCTTTTTTTGTTGCAGCCGGATTTATCGAGGGTTTTGTGACGCGTTTGTCAAATACTATGCCTTTGTGGATTAACGTTTTAATCATTGTTCTTACATTGACTTTGATCTCATTTTACTATTTAATATTACCTTTTATTCATCATAAAAAACAGAACTATGCCAGAATTTCAACTTTACCAAAAACGTAACTTTAACGCTTACATCAACGACTGTATCCAGTTTTTTAAACTGTTCGGTAAGAATTATTTCAAAAATTACATCACTATCAATGGTGCATTGCTCTTGGTTTTAAGCGCGCTCTATTATTTTACTTTCAGGGATTTATTCGGAAATATGATGCATCCTGAAACAGCAAATGATTGGCTTTTAAGTGATAACAACATTTTTTTAGTTACAATTCTTTTTTTACTTTTTTTTCTTGTATCAATTGCTTCGTCGATACTTAGCATTGGTCAACCGATTGTGTATGTCAAATTGTTTGAAAAAACAGGGCGCAACGATTTTACAGCATCCGAAATATTGCAGGAAATTCTTAAAATTGCCGGTAAAATTATTGTTTTTGGATTAATATCATTTTTCATTCTTTTTCCGGTTATCATGGTTTATATGTTACTCAGCATGGGTTTAAGCTTAATTCTTGTTGGTATTCCACTGTTAATTATCGGTTTTCCGGCCTTGATGGTGCTATCTATTCAGGCTTTGATCGTTTATATTTACGAAGATGCCGGTTATTTTGAAGCATTAGGCAAAGCCTGGAAAATTTTATTCAGCAATTTTTGGCATATTGTAGGTTCGTCGATCATTATTTATATATTTGTATCAATTGTACAAAGTGCAATCTTTATGGTTCCTTATTTTATGATGATGGCGTCATTTATCTCTTCTGGTTCTAATCTTGATGCCTTCGAATTTCCACCGTCGATGGTATTTCTGTATGTGTTGGGTATGGTAGTTACTTACTTGATGCTCAATATATTTTATATACAACAAACCCTGGTTTATTACAGCGCCATCGAAGATATTGAACATTTACAGGCAATTTCAGAAATAGACAATATCGGTGGTAATGAAGCATAAAGCATTTTTGATTTTGCTGCTGTTTTTGTGCATTCAACTTAATGCGCAGCAAAACAATACTTTAAAAAAAATCCATACCGTATTAACTGACAGTTTTGATGTGGATAAAGATATATCGGTAAAGAAAATGATTACCGATATACCTTTCGATACCGCACAGCGTCAGGTTAAAAGCTTTCATCAGAATTTCAAATCGGAATATTTGAGCGATGATGAGTTTAATTATTCGCGGGGAAAAGATAGTTATTCGTATTGGGAACTAGTAAAAAAACGCCTGATTAATTTTCTTAAAAAAATGTTTGGTTATGCACCGGATATGCCTTTGCCTCAGTTTACTGATATTTTAATAAAATCGTTAAGTGGAATCGTAATACTAATTGTTCTGTTTATTGCCATTCGTATTTTAATTCGTCACAAAGGACGCTGGTTTTTCGATAAGAATAATGATGAGCTTACAATAGACATTTATGATACAACAAATTTGATTGAAAAAGCCGATTTTCGTCAACTTATTGCCGAGCATGAGAAAAAAGGAGATACCCGTTCGTGCATTCGATTGTATTTTTTGTGGATTCTTAAAACATTGAAAGATAAGAATTTAATAAACTGGTTGCCCGATAAAACCAATTCGGAATACCATAGTGAAATTACCGACGAGGCATTAAAAAATCAATTTTCGTATTTATCATACCTGTACGAATATGTTTGGTATGGCGAATTTTCTCTCGAAAATAACGATTATTTGAAGGCAAAGTCGGCTTTCGAAAAATTATTAATGAAGGAGGTTCAAAATGGGTAAAACAATAAAATTATACCTGGCCGGAATCTTCTTTTTGGTGCTGATTATTTTGTTAATTGACACATTAAGGGTAAAACCAACCAATTGGAAACCAAGCTATTCGCTCGATCACAAAAACGCATTGGACCTTTATGTCTTTAATCGCGAAATTAAAAATTTAATTCCTGAAAAGAGAATGACCCGAGTATTGCGGTCACCTTACGAATACATTCAGGATCAAACCGAAACGGTTACATTCCTTGTGATTAAGCAAAATATGTATCTTATTGGCGATACAATTATACTTGAAGAGGTGAAAAAAGGTAGTAATTTATTTATCAGCTGCGAAAATTTTGTTAGAAACATAACCGATACTTTAGGTTTGAATTATACCGAAGTTGACTCTGATTTGTCGTTGAAAAAACTGGACATGCTCAGACTTTCGCTCACCAACAAAAACTGGAACAAGGCTGATTATCAGCTGAGACCTGTACTAAACACATTTGCATTTGTTGATGCCGATTCGGAAAACACAACCATTCTGGGAACTGAAATATTACCCGATGGAAAAATATATCCAAACTTTCTGAAAATTAAATACGGAAAAGGATATGTTTTTATTCACAATCAGCCGCAGGTGTTTTCAAACCATGCATTGTTGGCCGAAAAAAGTTCAGACAATTTTGTGGCTCATCTGCTTTCGTACATTCCGAAAAACAGGCCTGTTGTTTGGTTTGTTCAAGGTCAAACCTCAAACCCGAATGCTCCAAAAACCGAGACGGGACTTTCGGTGGTTTTCAGATATCCGGCATTGCGGGCAGTGTGGCTTTTACTTATTTACGGACTAGTGTTGTATATTTTATTCAATTCAAAGCGCCGTCAGCGAATTGTGCCGGTGATCAAACCATTGCGAAATACAACGGTAGAATTTGTGCAAACCATTGGTAATCTGTATTATCAACAAGGAAATGTGGCCAATATTATTGATAAAAAAATAGTATTTTTCCTTGACCGAATTCGCACCAATTATTTCATTGATACTACAAAATTAGATGAACGCTTTGCCGAAAAACTAAAAAGTAAATCGGGAAAAAGCATTGAATTAATAACTGAAATTCTCGAATTTATTAACAAATTCAGAAAAAACAAAACTGCCGGAAAAAATGATTTACTTCATTTAAATAAACTTATTGAAGAATTTTGGGATAAAAATTTAAAACAAGAATAATAATTAATTTACAAGATATGGAAAACGAACAAATTGAATCAACAGACATTCATTTCGAAACCCGAATTGATTTGAAAGAGATACAAAAACAGGTAAATGCAATACGAACCGAACTTAAAAAGGTGATAGTAGGGCAGGACAAAGTGATTGATTATTTATTGGTTGCTATTCTTGCCAACGGTCATGTGTTGCTCGAAGGTGTTCCGGGAGTTGCCAAAACCATGGCGGTTAAACTGCTTGCCCGTACACTGAGTGTAAAATTCAGCAGAATACAATTTACACCCGATTTAATGCCCTCTGATATACTAGGCACTTCGGTTTTCGACCTTAAGAAATCTGAATTTGAGTTCAGACGGGGACCCATTTTTGCCAATATG
>JAKLIM010000101.1 GCA_022709605.1 Bacteroidota bacterium
CGACGATGTACACCAAACTTCGATGGTTAAACCCGCATAAGAATTGATACCGATTTGCGAAGCAGGAATATTCATGTATGCATTTGTCGACACAAAAGCATTATTGGCTAAAGTTCCATCCCCAACAATTGTTCCGATTACACCACCAATTTCATCGGTAAGTGACCCATTATCGAATGTCCATCGATGTTTCAGATTGGTTGTGCCAGGGTCGGTTTGAGCAATTATTGGTATATTTAAACCCAAAGCTGTAAAAAGAAAGATTAAATTGTAAATTAGTTTCATGTTTTGTTTGAATTTAAGGATTATAAAATACGGTAGCGAATATTTTTACGGAATGATTTCTTTATGAAATTCCACTTTCCGGAAATAATATCAAGCACAAATTTATTAACTTTTAATGCATACAAGGTGGATAAATTACCAAATAGATTGGACTAATAAAGATGATTAACTTTTCTGATACAATAAAATATAAAAGGTACTCCTAAAATTGGAATGTATTTCTTTTGAAACTGTTAATTATCAGAAATTTTTTTATTATATAACTATCTGATAATCTGACTTTAATATAATATTCAATTTTTTTTAAAAATATTTCTCAAAATTGTTTTGATAATTAAAATATTGTTCGTTTCTTTGTGGCATAGTTACATAGACCACTATACTTATATGCCATGATAAATATCAATAATCTATCGTTTTATTACAAAAAGAAATCGGCCTTATTCAATGAATTTTCGTTAGAATTGGAAAATGGTCGGATCGTTGGACTGCTGGGTAAGAACGGAGCTGGAAAATCTACGCTTCTTCACCTTATTGCAGGCCTAATTCAGCCCAAATCGGGCGAAATGTCGGTAAATGGTTACACGCCCTACAGTCGTAATCCGACTTTTCTGTCCGAAATTTATTTGGTTCCCGAAGAATTTTCGTTTCCACATGTAAGTATTGCTACTTATATCAAAGCATTCAGCCCATTGTATCCGGCTTTTGATCATCAAAAGCTTAATACAATTTTCGAAGAATTTGAACTTAGCACTACCTTTAACCTGAACAAACTTTCGCACGGACAGCGCAAAAAGTTTCTGATTGCTTTTGCACTGGCTACCAATTGCAAAGTGTTGATATTTGACGAACCCACCAACGGATTGGACATTCCATCGAAAAGTCAGTTCCGGAAAATACTGGTAAGTTCAATAACCGACGAACAAATAGTGATAATTTCGACCCATCAGGTAAAAGACATCGATACCATTATTGATAAAATTGTGGTGATTGACGAAGGTAAAATAATCTACAATGAAAATTCAGAGGATATTACCCGGAAATTATACTTTGAAACGGTAGCTTCTTTACCGGTTGATGTAAAGGTTTTATATTCAGAACAATGTCCGTTTGGATATAAAGTAATTAAATCTACCAGCAGTATGAATGAGTCTTCGCTGGATATGGAACTATTGTTTAATGGAATTATCAACAAATCAATTTAAAAATTATGATAAAAGTAACAGAATATTTTAGTGCGAGTAGATTTGCAAAATTGTTGAAAAACGACATTTTGCTCAATTATAAAAACTATCTGCTTACATTTGTTGTAGCATTAGTGGTAATGTACGCATTATTGCTGTTTAATATGGTAAACGAGCTTAGAATTTTCGATACCAATGAATATCTTACCAATTTCATAATCTGTTTAGTTGGACTTGGTGCTTATGTTGGATCAGCATTTCCGGCATTCAACAGTTCGAAAACTACAAGAACTTACTTGTTAACGCCCGGAACCACATTGGAGAAATACATTTTACAAATATTTCTTCGAATTATTGTTGGAGTAATCGTATTTATGTTTAGTTTTTGGGCCATGTCTTATTTGGCGCGATTCACAGCATTACATTTTGAATCGGTTAAGGCTTCCGGAGTTTTTATTGATACATTCAGTTTCTCCAAGTTTGTTGAGGATTTACAGTATCATAACGATTTGAATTATCAACTTTTGTTGTTCTTTGTTGCTTTTATAATCGGAATATTTCTTTTTGTTATGCGTCTTTGTTTCACTCGTTTCGCAATATTGAAATCGGTTATTCTTGGTGTGTTTTTGCTTTTCATTCTACTTACAACACTTGTTGCATTATCACATATATTTTTTCCAATGGAGACAAAAGGTTTTGATGTTGCAACTTCCCTTTACAATACAAATACATTTGGAATTGGTAATTTTATTAGAGCCTCAGTAATAATAATGTGTGTCTTTATGCTACCGTTTGGTTATTTTAAACTTAAAGAAAAACAAGTGTAAGTATGGAATTTCAATCAACCAAAGGAATTTTCCAGCAAATTGCGGATAATATTTCGCATAGAATTCTGGAAGGGAAATTGCCTCCCGGTGAAAGGGTGCCTTCTGTACGCGATTTGGCATCAGAATTTGAAGTGAATCGGAATACACTTCTTCGTACCTATTCTATATTAGAAGAATCCGGTATAATTATTAATAAACGTGGTATTGGCTTTTTTGTTGCCGAAAATGCCCCTGAAATGATTTTGGCAGCCGAAAAGTCGTTTTTTTTTGAAAATGAATTACCCGGTTTGATGCAAAAAGCAAAGATATTAAAGCTAACCAATGCTGATTTAATTGATTTATTAAACCTATTAAACGAGAATGAAAACAAGTAAAATAATTATATATATTGTAGTATCCGGTGTTTTAATGAGTTTTATTTTGATGTTTATTAGTGCAAAATACATCAATAACGAACAACCAAAGCAATTTAATTGCAATATAATTAAATTACCCGATTTCTCTACAGTTGTTTTCGATCAGCAAGCAAATTATTACTTAAAAGCAGATGATAGTAACTTTTTAGAGATTAAATATTGGGGTAAAAAGAAAAACTTTTCAAATCAATTTGAAGTTAAAAATGACACTTTATTTTTACATTATCAATTTGAAAAATCAGAAAATAGTATTCATTTAGGATGTAAAAATGTAAATAAAATAATTATTAAGAACAATGCAATTGTTACCATTAGTAAATTGAATCCGGATACTTTGTCGATATTAGTGAATCATTCTTTCCTATTTATTAAACATCATACGATTGAAGTTAATGATACTAGCCAAAATAAGACTCTGACTCGAATTGAACTGATGAATAGGTCAACATTCAGAACCAATGATTCGGAATTTCAAGAGTTGATTTTGAATTCAGATAAGTCGTTAGCAGATTTTTTGAATGTAAAATTGAATAAAACTACTATCAGAATAAGCTCTGGGTCAACATTGTATACAAGATTATTACATTGCACCGGTAAATATTCTTTTAAATCAGATAACACCAGTAAGTATTTTGTAAATACCAATAAAAAATTAAAACCAGTAGAAAAATTATCCTTTTATTTTTTATTTTTGTTGTGATAGCTTTTATTTTATTTGCTATTTTTGCAAAAAAAAGGTCAAGAAGTATTGGTAAAAAATTTCACAAAAGAAATGATTTCCCTTCCCGATTTCTCAGTTGTTGTTGGACTTCCACAGTCAAGTTTCGAAATTATTTCAGGTACAGAAAACCTACTTCGAATTAGCTACAAAGGTAAAAAAAACAAAATTCAATTGCCTTATTTTATAAAAAAAGATACACTTTTTATAACAGAAAGAATTGATAATAAAAATCAGAATAGATTTTTTATTATTGAATGTAAAGCAATTCAAACTTTAATAGCAAATAAAACGAATAATATATTTGTGCATAATTTTAAGAACAGGAATTTTAAAATTATAAATGATAATAGTGATGTTTATTTGGGATTAACAAAATATAACAATAAAAAAATAATAACAGTTGATATTGATAGTTTAAATTACAAAGGAACAAAATCGACTTTTATAGTTGAAAACATTCAGATTAAAGACCTAAATATTCAACTGAATTATTCAGAAATGAAAATAATGAGTGGTGTAAATGTGGGGGATTTTACAATTAACTTAGCCGATAGTTCATCTCTGATTAAATATTCATCAAAAAGTGGAAATATCAAAAACACGAATTTAATAGCTGATAAATCAAGCTATTGTGATATAGTAAAATATTAATTACATAATAAATAAAATATTTAAAAACTTG
Organism: Bacteroidota bacterium; assembly: GCA_022709605.1. Lineage (GTDB taxonomy): Bacteria > Bacteroidota > Bacteroidia > Bacteroidales > Paludibacteraceae > Paludibacter. The sequence goes on from JAKLIM010000101.1 coordinate 4,116, forward strand.
AAATTATGAGAAAAATCTTGCTTTTATGCCTCTTATCAGGCATTTTCACATTTTCGTACGCAGCAACCAAAGTAGTGGAAAAACCTTATGTCGAAGGCAAAGGCATGAAAGGTTGGTTAATTGATTCAATTAAGATAACCAACAAACAAACCCTGGTGTACGGGCATTTCGGATTGGGGAAAGGCTCAACTGCTTGGGGAAGTTTAGATAATTACATTGAAATTCCTTCCACTGGCAAGCTCTACAAGCAAACCGACCAGCAGGGCGAACTGCCATTATCGCCCAAAAAGATTATTGGCACAGGACAACAGGTGAGTTTTATCATGGTTTTTAAGGCTATTCCTGCAAATACCAAGGTGATAAACATAACTAGCGACGACTTCGACGGAAAAGGAGCAGCGTGGTACGGCGTTTGGCTAACACCACGAACCACAATCTTTACAGAAAAACTAAGTCATCTACCTTCACTCGAAGGAAACTGGTACTCTGTGGATGGCAAAGGAGATTGGAAAGCCGGTATTTACGAGAAGAAGATTTTCTGGAACAACCGTTTCTGGAATTACAATTTGGTGAAAACCACGCCAACTTCAGCCACTTTCGAACTTTGGGATCGCCAAATCAGAGGAATAACACTAGATGTAACTCAACAAGCCGACGATGAAATGCAATTTTCGGACAACATAAACAATTTTATTTTCAGGAAACAGCCTGTTTATACAAAAGAAGATAACACAACTTTCAGAACAGGTTTTGCTAAGAACGATAGCATTACTGTAAGCGGTTTTTATCAAGTAGCTAATCCGGTTTTTTCAAAACAAGCAGCCTTGTTGGTTGATAATCTTTTTTCGGAACAACCCGATGTGTATCCTGTGAAAATTGACAACGAAGGACTTTTTACCGCAAAAATTCCGTTTGAGCACACTTCCAAAGTTACATTCTCGAATCAGCTCGGACCACGCTCACCACTGAGCGAAGTTAGTTTTATGGCCGAGCCGGGTGATAAAATCATTTTAACCTATCGGAACGAAAACGAAAAAGGGGTTGTTTATGGTGGCGAAAATCAGCGATTCAATAATGAGTTTAACGCATTTGCTATTGCCAATCCATACTTCGTAAACCGTAGAAAAGCCGAAGACAAATTTGAAAAGGATTTGGACAAATTTACCGAATGGCGCAACGGCGAATATGCAAAGCTGAAAACCGGATTTTTCGACTGGCAACTGCAAAATGCAGCCAATGCGAAACTGCAGAACGTGGTTTTCAATGCTGCAAAATACGGTTATGTAACCGATATGCTTGTAGCATCGTTTGCTTCGAAAAATGAAGAAAATATCTCTAAGATGCTGCCGCCTGTAACGAACACAGCCTATTACAACAATGAAAAAGCTTTGTATTCTGATGATTACAGGTATATGCTGAAAACAATCAACAGCATATATAAATCGGGCAAAAATGCAAATATCGGAGACATCTGCAAATACTTTTTGAAAAATGCAGAAATTTCTGATGAAGAAAAATCGATTTTGGAAAATATGATTGACATTGATAAGAGTATTTCGACAAAAGAAGGTTTCGAAAAGTACAAAGTTTTTATGACCGATAACCGTGAAAAAATCAACAACCTTTTCAAAAAAAATCAGGACTTGATAAAAAAACAAAGTGAAGAGAAAATGGCCGAAGCACAGCAAAAATATGCATTGCCCAAAGGTTTGGCAACAGATTATGTTGTAGCGACCGAAATGGCTGATTTCTTATCGAAAGGTGAAAGAACAATAACAGAAGAAGAGCAGAAAAAATTTACCGAGAAATGCAACAATAAAGATTTTGCTGATTTGATTTTATTAAAAAACAGTAAAGTTGAAAAATCACTTCAAGTGATTAAAGAAGGGAAATTACCCGATAATATTAAAGTGCACGAAATTCCGGCAACGGAAAGTAATTTGACCAATGCGATTGTTGATAAATTCAAAGGAAAAGTAATATATCTTGACTTTTGGGCGACTTGGTGTGGACCTTGTAAAAGTGAAATGCCCCATTCTAAAAAACAAAAGGAAGATTTGAAAGGCAAAAATGTGGTGTTTGTATATCTTACCGGAAATTCATCGCCCGAGCTAACCTGGAAAAAGATGATTGCAGATATTCCCGGAGATCATATCAGATTAACAGAAGAACAATGGAATGCCATTTGTAAACAATATAATGTTACCGGAATTCCTCGCTACATGCTATTTGATAAAAAAGGTGAAATTGCCAATCAGAATGCTCCAAGACCAAGCTCAGGGGATGAACTAAAACTGGCTATAAAGGAACTTTTGAAATAATTACTTACAGATTAAGTTTAAAATAAAACTGCCTCAAAATCAACTTTGAGGCAGTTTTATTTTAAAAAATAGTAGGGTGCTGTTTTGTTAACTCTCTCTCTTGCCGTGTAATAAAAGATTCACAGCATCTTGCATCGAACCTGCTTTGGTTACAGCGCCTGAATTAACAAAATAGATTTCGTCGGCACTTTCGATGGTATTTAAGCGATGTGCAATGATTATACGCGTGGCACTTTTAGGCAATTTTCGGAGTATGTCTTCTAACAATTGTTCGGTTACAGTGTCAATGTTCGCTGTTGCTTCGTCTAAGATTAGCAAATCAGGTCGACGGATAACTGCACGGATAAAGGCAATAATCTGCTTTTGACCCAGGCTAATGCCTTCGCCTGTCCCTTTTATTTCGGCATGCAAACCTCCATCAAATCTACCGATTAAATCCTCTAAACCCACTTCTTTCAGTTCTTTCATTAACTCCTCGTCGCTAAGGTCAATAAAACAGGCATTTCCATACAAAATATTATCGCGAATGGTGCCCGTAAAAAGGAAAGGTTCCTGTAGGATAAAGCCAATTTTAGCCGTACGGTCGCTGGCATTGTACGAACGAATATCAACGCCATCCAATAAAATCTGACCTTCGGTTGGATCGTAAAGTCTTGAAATTAATGAAGCAGTAGTCGTTTTACCACCACCGGTCGGACCTACAAATGCGTATGTTTTCCCGCGTTCTAAATCAAAACTTACGTTGGTCAGGATTTCTTTTTCGGGAGTATAAGAAAACGATACATTGCGAAACGACAATAAATTGGGGTTCTCTGCTTTTTTACCGGCGGGAACCACAGCCAGGGTGTTTTCTTCAGCCATAATTTGGGAAATACGATCCCAACCGGCTAACGCCACCTGAAAACTTGCCCACAATGCCGCGATTTGTCGTAACGGGTTATAAAACTGAGCAATATAAGCCAGAAAACTTATGAGTAAACCTACCGAAAATTGTCCGACTGATATCATATAGATTCCCATGGCTAACACAACCAACTGACCGATATTTGACAAAAAACCGTAAACCGGCGTAAAAATATTATTTGAAATTCCTGCCTTAACGGCGGTTTGATAGTTTTCGGTGTTTACTTCATCGAATTTTTTTCGGAAATAATCACGGCGATTGAAAGCAATAATCACTTTAAAATTATTCAGACTTTCCTGAATTTCAGCACTTAGCAATCCGGTACTTTTCATGTTAGCTGCATTGCGACTTTTAACCCACGGCGAAGCAGCTTGTGTGAAAAACCAGATGATCAGGGCAGGAGCAAGGGCAGCCAAAGCAAGTTTAGGGTTGATGGATATCAGAAAAATTCCGGCGCCCAGCATCGTGAAAATACTGCTCATAAACTGAACCAAAGACTGTGAGAAGAACTGATTAATTTTGTCGGTGTCGTTGTTAACACGCGAAATGAGGTCACCGGCTTTGTTTTTTGTAAAAAAATCGATGGGTAATTCCTGTAATTTGCTGAAAATATTATTTCTCAGGTTAAACATCATACGTTGTCCGACACGTCCCATCAACTGTGCCTGAGTATACCCACTTACCAAAGCTAAAATGAAGACACCCAACAGAATGATGGAGTATTTTATCAATCCATCGTATTGGTGCGTTACCACAAATTTATCAACCGCACTACCCATTAAATACGGCGCGATAAGGTTTAATCCGGAGTTGATAAAAATAAAAATCATTGCAATGTAGAGGTTTTTCCTTTCCTGTCCGACCAACGACATCAATCGTTGTAGCATAACACCGGCACTTACTTTTTCGTAGGGTTGTAAACCACCTGAACCTCTGTGGGCATGCGAATTATTATTGCTCATAATGACTTGTGCTACGTTGTGAATTGTAAATCTGTACGTATTCGGGGCTTGTTTCCATCAATTTTTCGTGTGTTCCGCTTGCCAGTATTTCACCTTCTTCTAATAAAATAATTTGTCCATAATTCTGAACCGATGCAATTTTCTGAGTTACGGACAAAAGAGTTATTCCGGGATAATTTTTTTCGATATTTTCCAGAATTTTCTCTTCGGTCTGATTGTCCACCCGTGCGGTAAAATCATCCAATAACAGTATTTTAGGATTTAATGCCAACGCTCTTGCCAACATGATGCGTTGTTTTTGACCTCCCGAAAGGCTCGTACCACGTTCGCTGACAATGGTTTCAAGTCCTTGAGGCAGTGTGTTAATGAAATCGTGCAACTCGGCTGTTTCAATGGCTTTTGTCATCAATTCGTTAGTTACTTTTTCATTGAAAGCAATGTTCTCGCGTAAACTCAAGCTGAAAATTACACTGTCCTGAAATACAAATCCGATCTGGTGCTGAAAACTTTCTTTATTGTAATCATTCAAATCAATGTCGTCGAAATATATGTTCCCTTTATCGGGTTTCAATAAACCTGTAAGAAGGTATAAAAGTTGCGTTTTCCCTGCGGCTGTCGGGCCAATTATCGCTGTTCGTGTTCCGGGATTAATCGTCAGCGAAATATCCTTCAAAACCGGCTTTTCACCATAATTTACAACCACATTTTTCATTGTGATTTTTCCGCTTAACGGAGTTTCCACAGTTCCCGTATCACGTGTCTCAGGTGCGTTAAGTACTTCGCTGATACGGCCGTAAGCAACAGAAGCCTGAGCTATAAAGTTGCTGATAAATCCAATGACCATAATAGGGAAAATAAGGAGTACCAAATAGGAACTGAAAGCGGCAAAATCGCCGAGCGACATGGCGCCGGTAATTACAAAATGCCCACCCAGAGCCAGAATAGCCAACGAAGCCATATTACCAACAAATACAACAATGGGAATCAGTGTGGCGAATAGTTTTAATATGGATAAACTCAGGTTTCGTGAGGTAGTGTTGGCATCCATAAATTTGTTGTATTCGGTTATCTGCGCGTTGAGTACTCTCACTAGTGCTGCTCCAATAATACTTTCGTTGATAATTTTATTCAATCGGTCGACCACTTCACGGCTTTTTTTGAACAAAACACTTAATCGGCTGAATACAATTCCAAAAGCACCGATAATGACCGGAATTATCACGAGCACATTCAACGCCAGTTTCCAGTTGATAGAAATAAGCAAAGCACTTGCCCCAATGACAATAAAAAGAGATGAAGCCAACGATACAACCGCCATGGATACAAACAATTTAACTGAATCAACATCTGAAGTGAGATTGGTCAGCAATTTGGACGGATTCGATTGCTGAATAAAAACATTGCTTTGGCGCGAAATTTTATCGGTTAGTTTTGTTCGTAAATCGCGTGCAACCCTTTCGGATGCAAATGTTTGAAGAATTCCCTGCAAAAATGTAAACACGAAAATGATGAGAGAAGCCACCATAAACTCAAAGATCATTTTCTGAAATGAAAAGGAACCATTTGAGAAATCGTCGATGCTGCGTGAAATGATTTTAGGGATTACCAGATTTACTGCATTGCTGAGCAAAGCAAATAAAATCAGTCCCGCAATCATGAATTTATAAGGCTTCAATACACCGAAAATATTTGGTCCTTTCGGTTTACCGCCTTGTTTTTGTTTTTTTGCCATTATTTTAAGATTGAATGCAAAAAGAAATTATGGAACTTAAAACACCAAATATCTCATATTTGTTGAATTTAAATTAAAATTTTTCTTTTTTATATTTGTATAATTGAATTATTCACTATAGTTAAAGCCAATATAACTGCTGTTTTCATTTCAAATAAATGATTAAGATATAGAAATGTAAATAAAAAAGGTTGCAGTTATGCAACCCTTAAACTGAATAAATCAATCGACAAATGTCTCTTTGATAACACTTTTTATTTTTTTTATTTCGGAATTTGTAAGTTTTCCCAATAACTTTATTATTCTGATTTTATCAACAGTTCTAATTTGATCCACAGCAATCATACCTTTTTTTCCATCATGTTCAACACTTATCCTGCTTGGATATGCTTTAATGTTGGTAGTCATCGGACACAAAATAATAGTATTCAGATACTTATTCAT
>JAKLIM010000102.1 GCA_022709605.1 Bacteroidota bacterium
AAAGTTATTACACATTTTCAACCTAACATTTCAATTTTTAATTTCTGATTTCTCCCGAAAGCTTTCGGGATTCTTAATTTCATATAATTCTACAAATACGGATTATTTACTTTTTCGTTTCCAATAGTTGTGGTCGGTCCGTGTCCACAATATACTAAAGTAGAGTCGGGTAAGGTAAGCAATCGATTGGTGATTGAACGAATTAGTGTTGCATAATCACCACGCTCAAGATCTGTTCGGCCAATTGAATTCTGAAAAAGCACATCACCTGCAATCAAAAAACCTTCTTTTTGAGCGTAAAATGCCATGCTTCCCGGCGAATGACCCGGAACATGAATGGCGACTAATACACTATTCCCGAATTTTATCTCCTGATTATCAACAATATATTTGCCCAATTCTTGCGCGTTTTCGTTTATAGGAAGTCCAAACATTCTTGCCTGATTTACAACATTCTGCAATAAAAATTCATCTTCTTCACCAGCTTCAGGCAAAATTCCAAAAGTATCAAACAAAAATTTGTTTCCAAACTGATGATCTATATGTAAATGAGTATTTAAAACTCTTTTTAAAATCAGATGATTATCATCGATGTATTTTTTCAACAATCGCTTTTCACTATCATTCATACAACCGGCATCGAAAATTACTGCTTCACCGGTTTCATCGTGTAATAAATAAGTGTTTTCCTGAAAAGGATTGAATGTAAATGTTTTAATTGTCATAAAGTTGTAATGTTAGAGAAGTTTGTAATGTTTGAAAAGTTTGAAAGTTGTTAGTTCTTTCACCATGAATGTTATCGGGATGCATTTTTAAGTATCTTCGATGCACCTGTATAACCTTTATCGGTAATCATTAGTTCAAAAATCTTATCGGGACAAAGTGCATCTTCATTTCTGTGCGACACATAAATAATTGCAATTTTCTTTTCGGCTGCAATGGCTTTTACCATTTCAATAAACAATTCACTGTTCTCATCATCAAGTTCGATGGTCGGTTCATCAAGAATTAACAAGGGTGGATGTTTAATCATGGCTCTGGCAACCATTACCATGCGCTGCATTCCATCTGTCAACGAATGAAATAACTTATCGGGTTTCGATATTCCCAACATTTTAATCCATTGTTTTGCAATGTCTTTTTGTATATCGCTTGGTTGTACATACAAACCAACTGAATCGTTCAAGCCCGAAATAATCATATTTTCGATGGTATCAACATGCGTAAATAGCTGAATCATAGCGGGTGTAAAATATCCGATTTGCCGTTTAATATCCCAAATGGATTCGCCTGAACCTTTTTTTCTTCCAAACAATGTGATATTCTGTCCGTACGCTTTTGGATTATCGCCTGTCAGCAATGAAATCAGCGTACTTTTACCCGAACCGTTTGGTCCTACGAGTTGCCAGAATTCCCCTTTGCGAACAATCCAGTTTATATTTGTCAGCACGTGCTTTTTGTCGTACTGAACTGAAACTGTACGCAAATCAATTAATGTATCTGTTTGAATATCATTTGTATTATATTGTTCGGGCAAAATAAATTTCTTGCTGATTTTCGGATCATTTTTACTATTGATAAATATTTTTGTATCTTCAAAGTCCGTAACTTCATTGGTGTTATTCATTGTCAATACTGTATCGATGCAAGGCAAAAGATCTTGTTTTCGGTAAAATAACTGAATGATTTGAATGGATGCTGATATTTCTTTAAAAGTTTGGTTAATAGACAATTGTGTTTGCTGATCAATATTTCCATACACATCGTCAAGTATCAAATAAGCAGGATTTCGAGCAATTAAATAATTTAGTAACCCGATACGTTGCTGTCCGCTCGACATGGTTTGTAAACCATTGTTCAAATCCGTTTTGATAATTATATGGTCGTGCTTCAACTCATCATTCAGCATCTTTTTTAACGTAATTGTTGAGAACAAAGCCCCTTTTGTTTGATCATTACTTATCACCAGTCCGGGTAATTTATTTTCTACTATTAAGTTGATAACCTTATGTTTGTCCGAATTATTGGTGAGGTAAATGCCGGTATTTTTGTACATATTTTTTTAGAATTTGTTATAGAAATAAGACGGAATACGTTTGAAAATAAAAGCCGCAATTCCCCATCTTTTAGTGATATAAGCCATCTTTTTTTTCTTTTGGATAACCCCAAAGATTTGTTTAGCTGCTTTTTCGGCCGACGACACCCAAAATAGTCCATCCCCTTTTGCCATTGGTGTGTCTACAAATCCGGGTCTTATGTCGGTGATTAATAAGTTTTTATGAGACGAAATGGCTTTTTGTCGCAATGCTTCAAGGTAACTGATTTGATATGCTTTCGAAGCATTGTATGCCGGCGCTGCTTTTGCACCCCGAAGTCCTGCAATAGAAGTTATAGCCACCAAATGACCCGAATTTTGTTTCTGAAAATACGCATAACCCCAATCGGCGATATTAGTAAATCCGGTTACGTTGGTATCGATAGTCGTTTTCTCAACTTCAAAATCGAGCGAGTCGTTTAAATCGCCTGTTCCGGAACTAATAACAAGTAAATCAAGTCCTTCGAGTTCCAAAACTAATTCTTGAAGGCTTTTAATCGAATCTTCAGTATCAGTTACATCAAAGGTTTTTATACAGACTTTATCCGGACTTTCAGCTTTCAATTCTTCAAGCAATGTTGTTCGTCGGCCTGTTATTCCTGTAATGTAATCAGCTGAAATTAATTGCTTTACTAATTCTTTTCCAATGCCGGAAGTAGCTCCTATAACGATTGCTTTTTTCATTTAAATATTAATTGTAATTTAAATCTGCAAAAGTAAAAAGAATTTCACTTGTTTCATAATTTTTCAATTTACATATTCAAATTTAAATTAAGTCAGTTCGATTTTTAAATTTGTAAAATAAAAAAACTACTTTTGTTAAAACATTAAATCAATTTTAAAATGCTTGGAACTCTTGTTAATGCGGCAGCAGTGATTATCGGTGGATCAATTGGTATGTTATTGAAAAAGAACATGCCCCAACGTGTCACCACTATTTATTTTCAGGCTGTAGGGCTGTTTACAATTGCCATCGGTATCACTATGGTGGTAAAAATGGATCATATACTTATTGTAGTGGGTAGTTTGGCAATAGGTTCTGTTCTGGGCGAATGGATGAATTTAGAGGCCGGTGTGGATAAAATGAGCAACTTTTTGAAGAAAAAACTGCGTATTGGTAACGAAAAATTTTCAGAAGGATTGATTACCTCATTTTTGCTTTTTTGCATCGGTTCCATGACAATAATAGGTGCTTTAGACGAAGGAATACGTGGTTCGCACGAATTACTTTTCACGAAATCATTAATGGATTTCTTCTCAGCCATGTTATTGGCTTCAGCATTTGGTGTTGGTGTAGTATTTTCAGCAATTCCGCTATTGATTTTTCAGGGAGCGATTACTTTGATTGCCATGGGCGCTTCTACATTTTTCACACCGGTACTAATTCAGGGACTTACAAGTGTAGGTGGTATTTTATTAATAGGTCTTGGCATTAATATTCTTGAAATAAAGAAGTTAAGAATTATAAATATGTTACCTTCGCTTGTTGTAGTAGTTTTTTTACTTTGGATATTTGCATAAATATACATAAATTATTTATAAATTTATATTTTATCATTTTTATAAATTAGAACCTTTCGCATTAAACTTCATGCTTCATTATTAATGCTTAATGTATTGAAATGTAAATAATTAAATTGATATTCAAATTTGTTTAATATAATTTAAAAGGATATTTTTATAAATTAATCATAAAATTTTTATCAATTTATGCACAATTGAATTACTTTTGTGCATTATTTGAAAACATTTCAAATATTTAAACAGAAAGTATAAATTAATTGTTATAACAATTTACGGTTAAAATTTACATTTTTATTAATTGAAAATAATAGATGAATAAAGATCAAATATTTGAACAGCGACGAAAAGATTTACAAGAGTTAGAAGATAATGCAGCTCAAAAACAACACCTTAAAGGAAAACTAACGGCACGCGAACGAATCAATGTACTTTTTGATGAAGGTACTTTTTTTGAGTTTGATGCTTTTGTTTCGCCATCGCAAACACCTGCGAGTAGCCGGAAAAATAATTTTGGTGATGGTGTGGTTGTTGGGAGTGGAAAGGTTCAGGGACGAAGTGTATTTGCTTATGCTCAGGATTTTACAGTATTGGGCGGTTCACTTGGTTTTGCACACGGTACAAAAATTGCAAAAGTGCAGGAAATGGCGCTTAAGCTCGGTGCACCCATCGTAGGTTTAATGGATTCGGGTGGAGCACGTATTCAGGAAGGCGTAAAAAGTCTTTCGGCTTATGCGACTATTTTTCGGAATAATGTTCAATCTTCCGGAATTATTCCACAGATTTCGGCCATTCTCGGCCCTGCAGCCGGTGGTGCGGTGTATTCACCTGCACTGACCGACTTTATTTTTATGACCAATCAAACATCGTACATGTTTGTGACCGGGCCGGATGTTGTGAAGGAAGTTTTGAACGAAGAAGTTGATATGGAAGGTTTGGGTGGTGGAAACATTCATGCTTCAAAAAGTGGCGTTGCTCATTTTGTTTCGGACGATGAAGAACATACCATTATGTTGATTCGCAAACTGTTATCGTATATTCCTTCCAATAATTACGAAGCACTACCACTTTCAAATCAAACAAGTTTTTATAAATCGCGACAAGAATATCTGAATAAAATTATTCCGGATGATTCGAACCGTCCGTACGATATGAAGGAAATTATCAATATTGTTGTTGATAAAGATACTTTTTTTGAAGTTCATGAACGCTGGGCACAAAATATTGTGGTGGGTTTTGCCCGCTTGAACGGGAAATCGATTGGTATTGTAGCCAATCAACCCAAAGTTATGGCTGGAACATTGGATATAAATGCAAGTATTAAAGGCGCTCGTTTTGTGCGTTTTTGCGACGCATTTAATATTCCTTTGCTAATTCTCGAAGATGTACCCGGATTTTTACCCGGAATTGAGCAGGAACACAACGGAATTATCCGCAACGGTGCAAAATTATTGTATGCCTTTTGCGAAGCTACTGTACCTAAAATCACTGTGATAACACGAAAAGCGTATGGTGGTGCCTATATTGTAATGAGTAGCAAAAATACGGGTGGAGATTTCAATTTTGCATGGCCCACAGCCGAAATTGCTGTAATGGGACCTGCCGGAGCTATTAAGATTGTAAACAAACATGAATTATCGAAGGCTGAAAATAAAGCTGAATTAGAAAAAGAGCTGACTGAAAAATATAAAAATGATGTTGCAAACCCTTATAAAGCTGAAGAATTTGGATTGATTGATGAAGTTATAGTACCTTCCAGAACAAGGGAAATTCTAATCACAGCTTTTGAAATTTTATCCAATAAGCAATATCACAAGCCAGCCAGAAAACACGGAAGCATTCCGCTTTAATTTACAATTTTCCCGATAGCTATCGGGGTTACAATTTAAAAATATCATTGAAGGTAATTATCTGATATTGAAATAATAAATTAAAATGAAAAAACGAATTTTAATAGCCAACAGAAGTGAAATAGCCATACGAATCATCCGGTCGGCGCATAAACTTGGTATGTTGGCAGTTGTATTTAAAAGTGATAAAGAACCCGATGCTTTATATTTGAAGTATGCTGATGAAATTATTCCTGCTAAAGACAGTTTGCGTGAAAAAGCAATTTTTCTTGATGCGGAACGAATCGTGCAATTAGCACTGGCTCATAATATTGACCTGATTCATCCCGGATATGGGTTTTTGTCCGAAAATCCTGATTTTGCGGCTTTATGCATCGAAAATAATATAAATTTTGTAGGGCCTTCACCCGAATTAATTCGCGAAATGGGCTTGAAAACAGTTGCTAAAAGTATGGCAATAAAATCCGGTTTACCTTTGGTTCCCGGAAGTGATGGCCCTGTTAATGACGCTGGAGCAGCGAAAGGTTTTGCAGATAAAATTGGCTATCCTGTAATTTTGAAAGCTTCGGCGGGTGGTGGAGGACGCGGAATGCGTATTGTTGAAAAACCCGAAACAATAGAACGCAATTTTAAATCGGCATCTGATGAAGCATTGGCTGCTTTCGGAAACGGAGATATGTTTATCGAGAAATACCTGCAAAATCCGAAACATCTTGAATTTCAGATTCTTGGTGATAAACATGGGAATGTAATCCATCTGGGCGAACGTGAATGTTCGTTGCAACGCAAACATCAAAAAATTGTAGAAGAATCGCCTTCTGCAAGCGTTACACCAGAAATGCGGAAAGAAATGGGCGATATGGCTGTTCGATTTGCAAAATCTATCGGTTATTATTCCGCCGGAACCATTGAGTTTATAATGGATGAAGACGGTTCGTATTTCTTTATGGAAATGAATACGCGCATCCAGGTTGAACATCCGGTTACCGAAATGGTTACAGGCGTAGATTTAGTCGATTGGCAAATTCGAATTGCTTTAGGCGAAGAACTCACAATTAATCAGGAGGATATAAAAATTAATGGTTGGGCAATTGAATGCCGTGTAAATACCGAAGATCCTCAAAACCGTTTCAGTCCTCAAACCGGATTTATCGATAAAATTCATTTTCCAATCGATAGCTCAATCCGAATTGAAACCGGGGTTGTAAGTGGTTCTGTAGTAACTCCTTATTTCGATTCCATGATTGCTAAAATAATTGTTCATGGGAAGGATAGGGGAGAAGCTATAGAAAAATCACTCGCTGCTTTGTACGAATTCAGTCTTATCGGGCTAAAAACTACCGTTCCATTTTGCCGAACAGTTTTAAAACATCCCGATTTTGTAAATGCAACTTATACCACACGTTGGGTCGATCAGGTTTTTTCGCCAGAAATGCTCGAAAATGAAGAAGACGAAATGATCGGAGCTTTAGCAGCAACAATTATGTATGCCTCTGAATATCTGCAACTTTCGTCCGATTTACCAACTTACAAACACGATTCGCTAAATGTTTGGGTACTAAACAAAAGGTTAAATTACTAAATTCAGTTATGAGTTGATGTTGAAAAAATTGTAAATTGTAAATGTTTAAATTGTAAATAAAAATAATGGGTACTTCATATATTTATAAAAGAGATGCTTCACGCTTATTCATAGCTGTACGCGATAGCGGAAAACGGTATAAAATATATATTCCAAAAGAATCGAACCCTGTAATTAACAGTGTCGAGCAGGATATAAATTTTGTTGAACAGGAAGATTTTCATTATATATTCGATTGGAAAGGAAAACGATTTCATTGCGAGCTTGTTTCGCGCGATCAAAACAAAGCTGTTATTAAAGTGAACGGCGTAGAGTATAAATACAGTTTGGAGTCTATTTTTTCGTATATCCGGCGTGGCATGATTAACAGCGACGAAAACAAAATTGATGCAAATAATATAATTGCGCCTATGCCCGGAAAAATTGTTGATATTTTTCTTTCGGATGGCGACCTTGTGAACGAAGGCGAACCAATACTTACGCTTGAAGCCATGAAAATGCAGAACGAAATCACTGCCAATTGCAATGGAGTGATTCGGAAAATTCGCGTTCAAACCGGACAATCAGTTATGAAAGATGAGTTATTGGTTGAAATTCAGTCGATTGACGTGTAATTTACTACTTCAAAAAGGAAAAAACAACCTTTTTTTAAAATGATATCCCTAATAAAATGTATATATCTAAAAAATACATTTTATTGGGGATTTCTTTTTAAATACATGTTACTTAAATGGATTTATAAATTGTAATTGTGCTTAATTAACTATCTTTGCAGGCGATTTTATAAATTGAAAAATGAAATCTATTTAACTCTATTTAAGTAAAAAAATAACTCAATGAAAAAAGCATTTTATTTCTTTATCGCATTAGTTGCCACTGGTTTACTCTTTTCAGCATGTAGTTCTTCGATCGGTCTCACGCATAATAATAACATACATCAAACCGATGTAGTACTCAGTCAAAAAAACTACAAAATTATTAAATATGTCGAAGGCGAATCCACAGCCAGTTATATTTTAGGTATTGGCGGATCCGGAAAAGGTGGTATGATAGCCAAAGCACGTGAGAAGATGCTCAAAAATGCCGGTTTAATCGGTAAATCGCGCGCCATAATTAACGAAACAGTTGAAATGAAGACGAAGGCAGTACTTATTTACACCGAAGTTCGCTATATTGTATCTGCTTATATTATAGAGTTTTACTTACCCGGAGAAGCTGAACCAATTGTGGAAGAAAATGTTTACATTGAGCCTGATGAACCGGTTGAAAAAACCATAAAAAATACCGGAGTTTCGTTGGGTATAAATATTCCTCAATTTAATTTATACGACTCCAATTATGATTTCAATCCGAAATTAGGGTATCATTTAGGGCTGAAAGCTGAGTTCAGCAAACCCAACACCATCAAAAACTTTTTCTGGGAAACTCAGTTAAATTTAATTTATATGGCTTCAGAAACAACTGCTCAATCATATTATTCCGACGAAACGAGTATAAGTATTGATATTCCACTGCTTATAGGCTACAACATCCCTATAACTAATAAATTAAGTTGGTATATTAAAGGTGGACCGGCTCTCGGAATTACACTATATAATGATAATCGGGTGCAGGATAATGAAAATTATCAAAACACCAATTTAGTGCATACTTCCGGACTTGAAGCTATGACCGGTTTACGAATAAATACCAAATTTCAGGTTGGATTAGGTCATCGCTGGACGGGTGGGGGTTATGGAAATTATGATTTCACTAACATTTCGTTATCATATATGTTCAAATGAAGATAAACATATTTTTATTAATCTTGATATGAACTTTTGATTTCAAAAACAGAAAAATATAACATGACCTTTACAGCCATCGATTTTGAAACTGCTCATGCATCATTTCCTTGCGAAATTGGTCTTACACGCGTTGAAAACGGAATAATTACGCGCACTGAGTCGTGGTTAATAAAACCCGCTTGCTTTCCATATATGAATCCCTAGAATCAGCGGGTTCATGGAATTTCTACAGCCGATGTATCTCAAGCCAAAACATTTGACGAATTATGGACAATTCTGAAACCCTGGTTAGAAGATAATATTGTTGTTGCGCATAATGCAGCCTTCGATATGAATGTATTGCGATCAACATTAAATTATTACGATTTGGCAATTCCTTGGATCGAATATTTTTGTAGCGTTAGTCTTTCGCGCAAAGTTTGGAAAGAATTGCCGAGTCATTCACTTGGTAATTTATGCGATTTTCATAATATTCGTTTCAATCATCATCGTGCCGGTGATGATGCACGTGCTTGTGCAATAATAACATTAAAAGCTTTTGAAAATCTGAATGCTGACTCTGTAAACAATGGTTTAATTATGAGCAAAATACAACTTAAAAAATTGCAAAATAAATAATGGATTAAATGACTCTTTTTATGGTTTAAAAATATGTATTAAAATACTTATAATTTATATTATGTCAAATAGAATTATTCAAATCCTCCTCTTCTCATTAAAAACTCAAAGTTATTCAAATCTCATTCTTATTCTACTTTAAAAGAATAAAAATCAATATTCAAAACTCAGATACAAAACTTCGTTAGTTGATCGTCTTAATGTCACAAAAAAAGCTGCCATAAGCAGCTTTTTTAAATTAGTCCAATAATGCTGTGATTTTCATTCTAAAATCAAAAAGCATTTTAATTTCTTCAGGTGAATCAATTTTCCCATCAAATGTTTGTAAATATCCAATGTAAGCATTTTTAATTTGCTCAAAATTTGGATGTTTACCTAATTTTCTGAAAATATCATTCGACAACAAATGTGGTTCTTTTCCAAGACTTAAATCAGTTAATGCTTCTACAATCTCTTCTGATCTTTCTTTAATGTCTTTTTCATTCATAATAAGATACTTTTAAGTTAATAATTTAATTTTGCTTTACTGTTATCATTAGATTCAATTCGTCTAATTGTGACTGATCAATAATTGATGGCGCATCAATCATAACATCGCGCCCTGAATTATTTTTGGGGAATGCAATGCAATCACGAATACTGTCGAGCCCTGCAAAAAGCGATACTAAACGGTCAAGTCCAAAAGCTAAACCTCCATGTGGTGGCGCTCCATATTGGAATGCACTCATCAGGAAGCCAAACTGTGCCTGAGCTTTCTCAGGTGTAAATCCAAGCAATTCGAACATGCGTTTTTGCAATGCACTATCGTGAATTCTGATTGATCCCCCACCCAACTCTACCCCATTGAGCACAATGTCATGGGCAACCGAACGGCATTCAAAGGGTTTTTCTTCGAGTGTTTTTTCGTCTTTGGGATGAGGACGCGTAAAGGGATGATGTACG
>JAKLIM010000103.1 GCA_022709605.1 Bacteroidota bacterium
TTAATCAATCTATTTTCGTGTTTTTTTTTTCGACTGTTCAAAAACACTTACTTCAAACTCTTATTTATTCCTTCAATATAATCGAGCAATTCATCACGTCCTACCCTTTTTTCCGACGAAGTAGCAAAAATTGGTGGAAGCTCTTCCCATTGTTCGTGAAGTTTTTCCTGATATGCTTTCAGACTTTCTTTGGCACGAACTGCCGACATTTTATCTAATTTGGTAAAAACAATAGAAAATGGAACTCCGTTTTCGCCCAACCACTCCATAAATTCAACATCAATTTTCTGAGGCTCTAACCGGCTGTCGATCAGCAAAAAAAGGCAGGTCAATTGTTCACGATACATTATGTAATCTTCAATAATACTTTGCAGTTTTTCGCGCATTTTTTTACCTGCCGAAGCATAACCGTAACCCGGCAAATCGACCAAATGCCAGTTATTATTAATGATAAAATGATTGATTAACAATGTTTTTCCGGGTTTCGAAGAAGTCATTGCCAAACCATTTATATTCGTCAACATATTAATTAACGATGATTTTCCAACATTCGAACGCCCAATAAAAGCGTATTCCGGCAACCGACTTTCGGGGCATTTCTTATAGTCGGTATTGCTTATAACAAATTCCGCTGATTTAATATCCATATTTTTATATTTTATTTACTTCGTGTAATTTATTTCCTTTGGTCGTGATTTTTACTCTTTATATTCAGGCATTAACATTCTTTGCTCTTTGCTCTATGTTCTTTGTTCTAAACAACCACATCCCTCCAAAAGTTATCAACCCATTGATCATTAATAATTCGTAGCCAAACGAAAAGCCCCAAAAGTTTTTGCTGACATAATCGAGTGTCGCACAAATTAAAGGAGATGCAACAGCAATATAAGGAATGGCTTTATCGTTTGTTTTCAGCTTTGTAAACAATCCGAATGCAAACATGCCCAACAACGGTCCATACGTATACGAAGCGATAATATAAATAGCATCAATCACACTTTTATTATTCACCGCTTTAAAAATCAAAATAATCAGTGCAAAAACAATCGAAATGCAAATATGAATGATCATTCGGGTACGTTTGGCTTTTTGTTGATCCTGATGTTGAACATCCATTATATCAACTGAAAAAGATGTAGTAAGCGCTGCCAAAGCTGAATCGGCACTCGAAAATGCTGCTGCAATTATGCCTACAATAAACAAAACCATAACGGTTTTACTAAGGTATGTGGTCGCAAACATTGGTAAAATTTCGTCGGCAAGGGTTGGCAATACTATATTATTCTGACTGGCAAGCATCAACAACATAGCTCCCAATATCAGAAAAAGTAAATTTACGGGTACAAATGAAATTCCGTACCAATACATATTTTTCTTGGCATCTTTCAGATTCCGGCAAGTCAGGTTTTTTTGCATCATATCCTGATCAAGCCCGGTCATGACAATGGCAATAAAAATTCCGCTGAAAAACTGTTTGAAAAAGTTCTGTTTCGATTGCCAGTCGTCAAATACAAAAATCCGTGTTTTATCACTGTGAATCAGGTTTGAGCTTAATTCGGCAAAACTAAAATTCAATTCCTTCGACACTTGCACCACAATCAGCACAAGAGTAGCCACCATGATGATGGCCTGAATGGTATCGGTCCATACAATCGTTTTAATTCCACTCCGAAAAGTATAAAGCCAAATCAGCAATATCGTACTGCAAACCGTTACAGGAAAAGGAACATTCCAGGCATCGAAAACTATATTTTGCAAAATTAGCGCCACCACATACAGTCGTGCAGCTGCTCCCACCGTTTTAGACAATAAGAAATACGATGCACCGGTTTTGTAAGCTCGTTTTCCGAATCGTTGATTTAAATAGGTATAAATTGAGGTTAGATTGAGTTTGTAATACAGTGGCAATAAAACATTTGCAATAATGAGGTATCCGAAAAAAAATCCGAAAACAGTCTGCATGTAGGTAAAATCAATTCCCCGAACCATGCCCGGCACCGACACAAAACTAACCCCCGAAATAGATGAACCCACCATCCCGATGGCTACAATCCACCAGGGCGATTTTCTGTTTCCAAGAAAAAAAGCATCGTTATCGGTACTTTTCCGTCCGGTAATAAAGGAAATCAGCATCAAAACCGAGAAATATCCGGCAATAATCAAAAATACCGTTAAACCACTCATCTGTTATTAATTTTAATTTCGAAAGTTGCAAAAATAAGAAAAAAAAACCGAACTACTTGTTACTGTTGATAATAGATTTATAACGATATTTTTTGTAATTTTGCGGCGATAAAAATTTATTAATTAATTGCATAAGTGAGTCACCAACAATTTTCATCTTCGATACTTGAAAATGCGGTCAATGAGTTTTCAAAACTGCCGGGAATAGGGCGGAAAACTGCATTAAGATTGGTTTTACATATATTGAAACAACCGGTAACCGACGCAGAAATATTCAGCAATTCCATTTTACAACTTCGAAAAGAAATTGTTTATTGTAAAGTTTGCCATAATATTTCGGATTCTGAAGTTTGCCGGATTTGTGCCAATCCGTCGCGCATGAACGAAATAGTATGTGTTGTTGAAAACATAAAAGATGTAATGTCGATCGAAAACACCCAACAATATCATGGTTTATATCATGTACTTGGCGGAATTATTTCGCCGATGGACGGAATCGGGCCCAATAATCTTGAAATTGAAAGCCTGATAAAACGGGTACAGGCAGAAAACATAAAAGAGGTTATTCTGGCTTTGAGCACCACCATGGAAGGCGACACGACCAACTTTTATATATTCAGAAAATTGGCACCATTAAATATAAAAATAACCACCATAGCACGTGGTGTGGCCATTGGCGACGAACTGGAATATGCCGACGAGGTTACACTTGGACGTTCAATTTTGAATCGCATCGATTTTTCAAATTCTTTTAAATAAAGGAAATGAAAATAAGAAATTAAGAAATTAAGAATATGAAAAAAACAATCAGAGATATTTCAATTGCCTACTATGCCTTTTATATTTTGGCTATTTTGGGTGCACTTGCCGGTTATTATATTTTGAGAAACGGATTTACAATCGATCCTCAAAGTCAAAATGGAATAACACTTTCAACCGTACTTATAGTTCTCATTATCGGTTCAGTACCACTTTCGTTAGCCATTTTCAATAAACATACAAAAAAATTAGCTTTACTGGAAGATGAATCCGAAAAGTTCATAAAATACCGCAAAGCTGCTTTTTTAAGAATCATGGTTTTAGGCGTTGGCTTGGTGTTGGGAATAGTATTTTTTTATGTCATGCAATCACAATCAATGATTTTTTGCGCCGGTATTGCAGCCATCGGATTGTTTTTTTGCAAACCAAACGAGAGTAAGATAATTTCGGATTTACAACTAGAAGAATTTTCCGAATAATAAATTTCAATTAATAAGTTAAATAATAAAATGATAATTGCCGTAGATTTTGATGGTACCATTGTTACCCACGAATATCCTAAAATTGGTAAAGAAATTCCTTTTGCCATCACCACATTAAAACGATTACAGGATGATTTTCAGCATTTGCTGATTCTGTGGACAGTACGCGAAGGCGTTGAACTCGACGAAGCGGTTGAGTTTTGCAAATCGCGTGGATTGGAATTTTATGCCGTTAATTCAAATTATCCCGATAAAATTGCCAATGATACGCAACCGCGCAAACTTAAAGCTGACTTGTTTATCGACGATCGCAATTTAGGCGGATTGCCCGACTGGGGAGTCGTTTTTCAAATGATTTCGACCGAGAAACATCTCGAACCTTATTCAAATGAATTACCCAACGAATATCCTCCACAAAAAAAAGGTTTCTTTAAAACATTATTCGGTGAGTAGAGACAAGGCATGCCTTGTCTGAAGTGGATAGTTATCTGGAAAATTGTAAATTGTAAATTTTTAAATTGTAAATACTTAAGTGTTTCTCGAAAACGAAAATATACGACTCAGGGCTGTCGAACCACAAGATTTGGAACGACTGTATGTGTGGGAAAACAATTCATCACTCTGGATAGTTGGCAATACCCGTGAGCCCTATTCGAAGTATGCGCTGAAACAATACATCCTGCAAATTGACAGTGATATTTACGAAAGCAAACAACTACGATTAATGATTGATGATGAATTATCCGGCGATACGGTTGGAACAGTTGATTTATTCGATTTTGATATTCACAACAGCCGGATCGCGCTTGGATTATTTATTGACACAGCTTATCAAGGCAAAGGCTTCGCCACCAAAGCATTGCATATCACCGAGAATTACGTTTTCAATTTCCTGAAAATAAATCAAATATACTGTCACATTGCCGAAAATAACACTGCCAGTCGACTTATGTTCGAAAAGGAAGGGTATGAATCACACGGCGTACTTAAAAACTGGATTAATACACCTGAAGGGTTCGATAATATTATTGTTTTTCAAAGATTCAGATAATAAAACACAAAAAAAACAGTTAATAAGACTTCATTCAACTTATTAACTGCCTGTATTTTTCAAAAACCAAAAAAATCAATATTGTTCCTTTTCGTTCGGAAAATCGCCTGATTTAACATCGGTTACATAATTCTTTATTGCATTGTTCATCACTTCCTGAACATTGGCATATTTTCGTAAAAATCTTGGCGAAAATTCATTATTTAATCCCACCATATCGTGTATTACTAACACCTGCCCGTCGACACCACATCCGGCGCCAATACCGATAACCGGAATTGTAAGCTCTTTAGCTACTTTAGCTCCCAATTCTGCAGGTATTTTTTCGAGCACAATTGCAAAACATCCGGCATCTTCAAGTATGTGTGCATCTTTGAGTAGTTTTTCGGCCTCGGCTTCTTCTTTAGCCCGTACTGTATACGAACCATATTTATTGATGGACTGCGGCATTAAACCAAGATGACCCATAACAGGTATTCCTGCGCTTAATATTCTTTTTACCGATTCCAGTATTTCTTCTCCGCCTTCGAGTTTTAAACAATCGCAATGGGTTTCTTTCATTATGCGAATGGCAGAAACAATTGCCTCACGAGAATTCCCCTGGTACGTTCCAAAAGGCATATCGACAACAACCAATGCACGTTTAACTCCACGTACAACCGATTTTGCAAGAAAAATCATCTGATCAAGCGTGATAGGTAAAGTAGTTTCGTTACCACACATTACATTCGAAGCTGAATCGCCTACAAGAATAATATCGACTCCTGCCTGATCGACAATTCTGCCCATAGTATAGTCGTAAGCAGTTAACATACTTATTTTTTCGCCTCTTTGCTTCATTTCCAACACTCTTTGTGTTGTAACTATTTTTATATTTTCGGTATGAATTGACATTGTAGTATTTTTTTTGCAAAGATATGAAATATATTTTCAATAAATAATCGACAAAGTCAAACGACGGCTAAAGCATGATCATATTTATATTTATTTTACAATATATCAACACATTATAATTCGGAAATTGAAAGTTAAATCTAACACTTAAATATTAAATTCAGTTTAAATATTCCACTTAAAATCTACATAAAATGAAGCTTGTAAAGCTGCATAAAAAGATTTATTAACTAATAGGGAGTTTTATATTCATATTTTAAATTTATCTTTGTAGACCAAAAATGAGCATTAAAATTTTGGTCAATTATGAAAGAAAAAACAGGCTTTCTGGGCAATACTGATATATTTTCCCATTTAGTTTCATTTAAGTATTTACCACGCTGGGTAGTCTTATTCATTGATTTTATTGTTTGTATATCAGCATATTATATTGCAAATCGTATATCCATCGAAGTTTTCAAAAATCTGCATTTAACTAATGTGTTTTCATTTTACGAGCGTTTGGGTGCCGTGATGGCCATGCAGATGATTTTATTTTGGTTTTTCCACACCTATTCGGGTGTTTTGAGGTATTCGGGGTACGTAGATGCCATAAAATTAGTTTTAGCAGTATTCGTAAATGTAGTTTTACTGATTATTTTCAATTTGTTGTTTTGTGATGATCCATCGCATTGTTTGTTTTATAATACCGGAATTGTTATCTATGGATTTCTGGCATTTGTAACATTATTTATCATACGGCTCGGCGTAAAAACTTTTTTCGATTTTGTAACTCAAAATCAGGGTCAAATCATTCCGGTAATGATTTATGGTACCAAGCAGGCTGCATTCGGAATCGCAAAAATGTTACAATCGCAGCAGGAAGAAATTAAATATAAACTTATTGGATTTATCGATGATGACACAGATGCTTCTGAGCTTATGATTTTGGGAGTAAAAGTGTACAATTTATCTGAAAAAAATATCAGGAAACATATATTAAAAAAAACAAAAGCGGTCATCATAACACCTCAGAAAATGAGTCAGATCAATCCGGATACTGATTTAGATATTTTTCTGAACAACAACATTTCGGTGCTCACTTTACCGCCCATGAGTATCTGGAAAAACGATATGCCAACGTTGAAACAGATTAAATCGGTTCAAATTGAAGATCTGCTCGAAAGACCATCCATTAAAATTTTAACGGATAAAATCGCTGCCGAAATTGATTCAAAAATAATTCTTGTTACGGGCGCTGCAGGTTCGATTGGGAGCGAAATTGCTAATCAGTTAATCCAATACAATCCGAAATTAATCATTTTGCTCGATCAGGCTGAAACGCCTTTACATAATCTGAAATTAGCCATTGAGGAAAAATATCCGAATCAGAATTTCAGTATTTTTATAGGCGATGTACGTAATAAACAAAGAATGGAGTATTTAATGGATTTATATAATCCCGATTTTATATTTCATGCAGCAGCCTACAAACATGTACCTATGATGGAAGACAATCCCGAAGAAAGCATCAGGACAAACGTGGAAGGAACAAAAATTATGGCCGATTTGGCTGTAAAATACAAAGTGACCCGATTTGTTATGATTTCGACTGATAAAGCGGTGAATCCAACCAATATTATGGGAGCTTCGAAGCGCATTGCCGAAATTTATGTACAGTCATTATATAAAAATTTACTTGCTCAGGGAAAAAACGACACGAAATTTATAACTACCCGATTCGGGAATGTTTTAGGTTCGAATGGGTCGGTTATTCCGCTTTTCAAGAGTCAAATTGAAAAAGGTGGCCCGATAACGGTTACACATCCCGATATTATACGCTATTTTATGACTATTCCCGAAGCTTGTATGCTGGTACTTGAAGCATGTGTAATGGGCGAAGGAGGCGAAATTTTTATCTTTGATATGGGAAAACCGGTAAAAATTGTTACTTTAGCACGTAAAATGATAAAATTAGCCGGTTTGGTTCCGGATGTTGACGTTAAAATTGAATTTACAGGCTTAAGACCCGGCGAAAAATTGTACGAAGAACTTCTGAATCACAAAGAAACAACGATTGAAACACATAATTCGAAAATTATGATTGCAAAAGTTCAGGAATATAATTTTGAACTTGTTTCGAATCAAATAGATGAACTGATAAAATACAGCCATTTATGTAAAAGTTACATGACTGTTTCGCAAATGAAAAAAATAGTACCTGAATTTAAAAGTAAAAATTCACAGTACGAAAGGCTGGATATATAATCAAAGCAACTTCTTTATTTATTAATTTTTAAAAAAAGTTATTTTACAGTGAGTTTGATTTTAGACATTAAAGAATTAGTTATGGAAACTGCCGACAAACTAATACACCAATCACCTTATTTAACAATATTTGTTTCATTTCTGATTGGTTTGTGTTTTATGCCTTTGGTATTGACCATTGCTAAAAAACGTAGTTTTGTTGTAAAACCAAATAAACGCACTTCGCACGAAGGAGCAATACCCAATATTGGTGGAATAAATATTTTTATTTCATTTCTTCTTACCGTTTTCATGTTTTCGTACGAAATAATAAGTCAACTCCAGTTTAGTATCATCGGCGTTTTTATCATCCTGATTGTAGGATTTGTTGACGACTTAATTGACATTAAAGTCTCGTGGAAACTTGCAGGTGAAATTACTTCTGCATTTTTTCTCATTGTTCTTTCCGATATCAGAATTTCAAATCTTCACGGCTTTTTAGGCATTCTAAACCTATCCATTCCGGCAAGTTATTTACTTTCGTTTTTTGTATTTATTGTCATTATTAATGCGTTAAATCTGATTGATGGCGTTGATGGACTGGCTTCGGGACTCGGGATCCTATACAGTTTATTTTTTGCAATTTATTTCACACTTACCGATAATCCCAATCTGGCCATATCAGCATATGCCATGGTAGGATCATTGGCCGTGTTTTTTCTATACAATGTTTTTGGAAAAAAGAGTAAAATTTTCATGGGTGACTCCGGATCACTTTTGCTCGGGTATATGATAACGCTCTATGTATTTGAATTTTGCAAATTAAATGCATTCCCTTTGGCTCATAATATTCCACAATATCTTACCATGAGTGCGGCTCCGGCAGTTGCCGTTTGTGTACTTTCGGTACCACTTTTCGATACACTCAGGGTTATGCTAACGCGGTTGAAGAAAGGTGTTTCACCCTTTCATCCAGATAAGAATCATATCCATCATTTATTATTGAAAACGGGGTTAAAACATCGTCAGGTTACTTTTGTACTGTTGTTGGTTTCAATTTTCTTTGTAGGATTAGGTTTGTTGGGCCGAAACTGGAGAATTGAATTACTTGTAACAACCGCTTTTGGCCTTGCTACAGCATTAACTTATGCTTTGTGGAGAATTGTGGATATTAAATCCAAACAAACGAATCAAACATCAAAAATTGATTAAAATATTTTATTCTGAAAACATTACTTTTCCACTAATTTACTCGCTCCTGAATTTTCATTTTTTTATCTGATTATATGTAATGAAAATAATATAATATCACATTAATAAAACAGTAATGTGCTGTTTATCTTCTTTTTATTAAATAGTAAATGGCACATTTTTTTAAATAGTAAATACTTAATATGATTTCGGTTGAACAATTGTCGGTTGAATTTGGCGGATCACCGCTTTTCGATGAAATAAGTTTTCTGGTTAATCCCAAAGACAGAATTGCTTTGGTAGGAAAAAACGGTGCCGGTAAAACTACTTTGCTACGGATTTTTGCCGGTAAGCAACAACCTACACGTGGTCGCCTCACAATTCCCAAGGATTTAACAATCGGTTATCTTCCTCAGCAGATGATTCACAATGAAGGCACAACAGTAATGCAGGAGGCCGAAAAAGCTTTTGAACACATTACCGATTTGCAAGCCGACATTGACCGTATGAATCTAGAACTTGGCGAACGAACAGATTATGAAAGCACTGAATATCATCGGTTGATAGATAAACTCACACATTCGAACGAACATTTACAGATTATTAGTAACGGTAATTTCTACGCCGAAATAGAAAAAACGCTTTTAGGACTTGGGTTTTTACGATCTGATTTTGATCGGCTTTGCTCGGAGTTCAGTGGAGGCTGGCGTATGCGAATTGAACTTGCCAAAATTTTGCTGCAAACTCCGGATGTACTTTTACTCGACGAACCAACCAATCATCTCGACATTGAATCGATTCAATGGCTCGAAAATTTTCTGATTAGCTCAGGAAGTGCTGTCATTCTTGTATCGCACGATAGAGCTTTTATCGATGCTGTGACAAGTCGCACCATCGAAATTTCGTTGGGGAAAATATACGACTACAATGTAAATTACTCTAAATATGTTGAATTACGCAAAGAACGGCACGAACAACAAGTGCGGGCTTACGAGAATCAACAAAAAATCATTCAGGAAACCGAAGATTTTATTGAGCGTTTTCGTTACAAAGCCACTAAAGCCGTTCAGGTTCAGTCACGCGTGAAACAACTCGACAAACTGGTACGGCTGGAAGTTGATATGGACGATAATTCACGTTTAAGTTTGAAATTTCCACCGGCACCTCACTCGGGCATTATCCCGTTAGAAATTGAAAACTTATCCAAAATTTACGGAAAACATTTGGTTCTTGATAATATTGGCATGATCATAAACAGGGGCGAGAAAGTTGCTTTTGTCGGCAAAAATGGTGAAGGCAAATCCACCCTTGTAAAATGCATCATGAGCGAAATTGAATATTCCGGCAAATTGAAAACCGGTCATGGAGTTAAAATCGGTTATTTTGCTCAGAATCAGGCTGCACTACTCGACGAGAACCGAACGGTTTTCGAAACCATTGATTATGTGGCAGTTGGCGACATCAGAACAAAAATCCGCGACATTCTGGGTGCTTTTATGTTTGGAGGTGAAGCTTCT
>JAKLIM010000104.1 GCA_022709605.1 Bacteroidota bacterium
TCGGATTGATGGTTCCGGTGATTCGCAATGCCGATAAAATGACAGTGATTGAAATTGCACGTGAAATGAATGTATTGGCCGAAAAAGCACGAACCAAAAAAGCAGGAATTGCTGATTTGAGTGGTGGTTGCTTTACCATTACAAACCTGGGTGGAATTGGTGGAACGGCTTTTACACCCATAGTAAATGCGCCTGAAGTAGCTATATTGGGAATTTCGCGCGGACAAATGGAACCTGTATATATTGATGGTAAATTTGAACCCCGCTTGATGTTG
Organism: Bacteroidota bacterium; assembly: GCA_022709605.1. Lineage (GTDB taxonomy): Bacteria > Bacteroidota > Bacteroidia > Bacteroidales > Paludibacteraceae > Paludibacter. The sequence continues at coordinate 276 of JAKLIM010000104.1, forward strand.
CCATTTTCACTTTCGTACGATCACCGGGTGATTGATGGTGCAGATGGGATTCGGTTCTTGCGTTGGGTTATTGAGGCATTGGAAAATCCAATGAAATTAATTGTTGAAGGATAATATCATTTACCATTTATTCAGTTACTATTTACCATTTAAAATATATGAGTCAAAATATAGTTGTAATAGGCGGAGGGCCAGGCGGTTATGCTGCTGCGTTTTATGCAGCCGATTTGGGAATGAATTTAACGCTTGTAGATACTGAGAAAAATCCCGGTGGGGTTTGTCTGTATCGCGGCTGCATTCCTTCCAAAGCATTGCTTCACGTTGCAAAACTGATTAACGAAGCCAAAGAAGCCAAAAATTGGGGCGTTGATTTTGGTGAACCAAAAATTGATATTGATCAGTTGAGGGCGTTTAAAAACAAAGTCGTCAACCAACTCACCGGCGGTTTGGGTGTTTTGACCAAACAGCGGAAAATAAATTTTGTGCAAGGTAGGGCTGCTTTTACTTCATCGAATTCTGTGCAGGTAAAAAAACCCGATGGAACAACCGGGCAGATTATTTTTGACAAAGCCATTATTGCTACAGGTTCGGTTATTGCAACCATTCCTGCTTTACAAATTGATAGCAAGCGATTGTTGAATTCTACAACCGCTCTCTATTTACCAACCATTCCGAAATCTTTATTGGTGATTGGTGGAGGATATATCGGGCTGGAATTAGGTTCGGTATATGCTGCGCTTGGTACAAAAGTGTCGGTGGTGGAATTTATGGACCGACTGTTACCGGGTGCTGACAGTGATTTGGTTTCGCATTTGCAAAAACGAATTGCTAAATCGTTCGATAAAATAATGCTCCAATCCAAAGTAGTGGAAATAAAAGAAGCAAAGGATGGATTAGTGGTGAAAATTGAAAATAAGGACAAGCAAATTGATGAGATGCAATACGATTATGTATTGATGTCAATTGGTCGTAAGCCGCATACCAGTGGCTTGGGATTGGAAAATACAAAAGTTCAGGTCAACGAGCGTGGTTGGATTATTGCCGACAACACATTAAAAACCAGCGATGACAGCATTTATGCCATCGGCGACATTGTGGGCGAACCCATGTTGGCGCACAAAGCTTCGCACGAAGGAAGGGTGGCTGTGGATGCGATTTCAGGTAAAAAAGTGGCATTTGAACCTCTGGCAATTCCAGCCGTTGTGTTTACCGACCCCGAAATTGCGTGGGCAGGCATCACCGAAAATCAGGCTACTGCAAAAGGAATCAACTTTGTGATGTCAAAATTCCCGTGGGCAGCAAGCGGTAGAGCCACTACATTGGACCGAAATGATGGACTTACCAAGTTGATTATTGATCCGGAAACCGAAAGAATTTTGGGTATTGGAATTTGTGGACCGGGAGCAGGTGAAATGATAGCTGAAGGTGTTTTGGCCATCGAAATGGGTGCAACAGTCAGTGATTTAGCGCTCACCATTCACCCACATCCAACTTTGTCGGAAACGGTTATGGAAGCTGCCGAATTGTTTTACGGACATTCGTCGCATATTTATAAACCGGCAAAGAAATAATTAACAAAACCGGCTTAATGCTGAATAAAATGGCTGAATTTCAACTCTGAAATTCAGCCATTTCTTTTAAACAGAACTTTATGTTACTTTATATAAATATTGACAAAACACTGTTAATGAGTGAATAATGCAACTTTTCCATTTTGTTATGTAATACTTCCCGGGGTTAACGTACTTACTTTTGCAATGTTACTGTAGAATAATTACTTAATTAAAATTTACTTCAAATGGAAAACTCAGAAAAGAAACCCGCAAAGAAAAATGCATCAAAAGTCAAGGATCTTTCTGTCAATACCGAGAATGGTGCAGACCAATTCATGACCACCAATCAAGGCTTGAAAATAAACGATGATAATAATTCTCTCAAAGCCGGAGACCGGGGTGCTACACTTCTGGAAGATTTCGTTCTGAGGGAAAAAATCACACACTTTGACCATGAACGGATACCGGAACGCATTGTACATGCAAGAGGAAGTGGCGCGCATGGAGTTTTTAAGTTGTATGAATCGCAGGATAAATACACCAAAGCTGCATTCTTAAACGATACAGCAATTGAAACTCCTGTATTTGTTCGTTTTTCAACAGTGGCCGGTTCCAGAGGATCGTCAGATTTAGCACGGGATGTAAGAGGATTGCAGTAAAATTTTACACATCGGAAGGCAACTATGATTTGGTAGGGAACAATATGCCTGTGTTTTTCATACAGGATGCCATGAAATTTCCTGATTTGATACATGCCGTAAAGCCTGAACCACACAATGAAATGCCACAGGGGGCCTCTGCTCATGATACTTTTTGGGATTTTATCTCCCTGATGCCCGAAAGCATGCACATGATTATGTGGGCTATGAGCGACAGGGCATTACCCCGTAGCTTTCGCATGATGGAAGGATTTGGAGTGCATACATTCCGATTGATAAATGCGAATAATGAAAGTGTGTTTGTAAAATTTCATTGGAAACCGCTGTTGGGCGTTCATTCAATTGCATGGGACGAAGCACAAAATATTTCCGGCAAAGATCCCGACTTTCATAGAAGGGATTTGTGGGAATCGATTGAAGCAGGCAATTTCCCGGAATGGGAGTTAGGGTTGCAAATAATACCCGAAGCAGATGAGTTTAACTATAGCTTTGATTTGCTCGACCCAACTAAGCTTATTCCTGAAGAACTTATTCCGGTAATGCGTGTGGGAAAAATGACCCTCAACAGAAATCCGGATAACTTTTTCGCAGAAACGGAACAGATTGCATTTCATCCGGGACATATAGTGCCGGGCATTGATTTTAGCAACGATCCTTTATTGCAAGGCAGACTGTTTTCATATACCGATACGCAACTCTCGAGATTGGGAAGTCCGAACTTTCATGAACTTCCGATTAACCGCTCTTTGTCGCCTATGCACAATAATCAGCGTGATGGACACATGAGGCAAACCATAGACGCCGATAAAACAAGTTACCATCCCAACAGTATTTCTGATGGTTCACCCATGCAGGCAAAAGAAGCCGAAGGTGGATTTGTAAGTCATGCAGAAAGAATAGATGCTGTAAAAGTGAGAAGCAGAAGTAAAAGTTTTTCTGATCACTTTAGTCAGGCAACTATGTTCTTTAACAGCCAGTCAAAACCCGAAAAGCAACACATTATCGATGCGCTTACTTTCGAATTGGGCAAAGTCGAGAAAGTTCACATAAAAGAAAGGATGCTTGGATTGCTAACGCAGGTAGATAATGCACTGGCTGCAAAAGTGGCCGGCGAATTAGGATTGCCACTTCCAAAAGCACCTGAAAAACCGATGAATCATGGCGTTTCTGCTGATGCGAATGATACTGATTTTGAACCCACAAATGTAACCCCGATGGTAGATAAATCGGCAGCATTAAGCATGGAAGGTACCATTAAAAATACGATTAAAACAAGAAAAGTGGCTTTTCTTGTTGCGAATGGTGTAAAGGACGAATCATTAAATAGGATGAAAAAAGCGTTGATGGATCATGGAGCTACGGTAAAATTAATTTCGTTGAAACAAGGTGCTATTACCACTGAAAGTGGCAAACAAATACCTGTAGACGGAAGTTTTCTGACCGATGCTTCGGTATTGTATGATGCTGTTTATATACCTGATGGTGAAAAAAGTATTGCAGCTTTATTGACCGAACCCAATGCCATCCATTTTGTAAACGAAGCCTATAGGCATTGTAAAGCAATCGGTACAGGAGCTGAAAGTGTTGCCTTTTTAAAAGAAACTTCTGCAAAGGAAATTGAATTAAAAAATCTCAATCTGGAAGATGCAGGAGTGATTACCAATGGCAGCGCCGACAAATTTATAGCGTGTATTGCCAAACATCGTTTCTGGAATCGTGAAGAAATCAGAAAGATATCGGCTTAATTTTTTTGTATTGATAGTTAGCTAATATCAATACAAAGCATCAGGAATAAATCATTTTTTTTAAACCAAAACGAAACAAAATATGTGGTTTACCAAATCAGCAGAAGAAGTATTAAACGAACTAAGTGTTGATCCGGCTTACGGCCTTTCTGACGAACAAGCCCTGACCAGATTGACTAAACACGGTGCGAATAAATTACTGGCTGAAAAAAAGAAAAGTATATTCCTAATGTTTTTTGAACAGCTTAAAAACTGGCTGATTTATATCCTGTTGGGAGCAGTGGTAATCACCATTTTTATGGGGGAGTATGTGGATGCAGTTATTATCTTGCTGGTAATAATTATTAATGCTGTACTTGGTGTTTTTCAGGAAGTAAAAGCAGGGAAGGCCATTGAAGCATTACAAAAACTAACATTCCCCAAAGCCCTGGTTCGTAGAAATGGGATTGTTATTGAAATTGATTCTGAAAAAATTGTTCCAGGGGATATTTTGGTTCTGGATGCGGGAAGAATCATTGGCGCAGATATTCGATTGATTGAGGCCGTAAATCTTCAGGTGGATGAATCAGCTTTAACCGGCGAATCTGTTCCCTCCGAAAAAGACGCTTCCCTTGTTCAACCAGACCTGAAAACCGCTTTGGGCGATCGATTAAACTTAGGTTTTATGTCCACCATTATTACCAGCGGCAGAGGAGTAGGTGTGGTGGTGGGAACAAGCATGAATACCGAAATTGGTAAAATTGCTTCCATCATCAACACAGAGGTAAAATCGAAAACTCCATTGGAAATACGGTTGGATAAACTGGGGAAAACCCTGGGTATCATCGCCATGCTAATTTGTGTTTTGATTTTCATCATTGCCATGCTTCAGGGGAGGAATTTGTCTGAAATGTTTCTTATGTCGGTTTCTCTTGCTGTAGCAGCCATACCCGAAGGACTTGCTGCTATCGTAGCTGTCGTGCTGGCCATAGGTGTTACCAACCTATCGAAAAAGAATGCCATCATAAAAAAACTCTCCGCTGTTGAAACGCTGGGGTCACTGAATATTATCTGCTCCGACAAAACCGGCACCTTAACTCAAAATAAGATGACCGTTACGAGCACTTTCACCCTTGAAGGTCATTTCACTATTGGAAAGGAAAATTCGACTTCGGAGGAATTACTATTCCTCGCAAAAGCCATGATCCTTTCCTCGGATGCAAGCCATGACAATGGAGAAGGAACCGGAGACCCAACCGAAATAGCCTTGCTTATCATGGGCGATACGTTCGGGATGGATCGGAAAGCATTGCACAACAGCAACAAACGTATTGACGAAGCAGCATTTGATTCTAACCGCAAGTTAATGTCTACATTGGTTGAAGAAAACGGGAAGTTGATGGTTTATACAAAAGGTGCCATTGGAAACCTGATTGAAATCTGCACGCAGGTTTTAGAGGGTGGAAAACCGATTCCCATCACTGAAGTTCACAAAAAGAGATACCACGAAGCAGCTGATACTATGTCCGATCAGGCACTGCGTACTCTTGGAGCAGCCTATAAGCCTGTAAATGAAAAAATCAATCCTTCTGAAATGGAGAAAGACCTGATTCTTGTAGGTTTGGTAGGAATGATTGACCCGCCAAGAGCAGAAGTTAAGGAATCCATTCAAAAAGCAAAAAGTGCTGGAGTAAAAACGCTTATGATTACAGGCGATCATAAAAACACCGCCTTTGCCATTTCCTGTCAGTTGGGAATTGCAGAAAAAATAGAGCAAACAATTACCGGAAATGAAATCGATGAACTTACCGATGTTGAATTTTCTGAAAAGATAAACAACTATCATGTTTTCGCCCGCGTTTCTCCCGAACATAAAGTAAAAATTGTGCGAGCCCTGAAATCGCAGGGCAATATTGTTTCCATGACGGGTGATGGAGTCAACGATGCTCCGTCATTAAACACTGCCGATATAGGAGTTGCAATGGGCATTACAGGCACCGACGTTGCCAAAGGTGCTTCGGATATGATTCTTGTTGATGATAATTTTTCAACCATTGTAACTGCCATAGAGCAGGGAAGAAATATTTACAATAACATTAAGAAGTCTGTCATATTTCTGATTACCTGTAATTTGGGTGAAGTGATAACCATATTCGTGACACAACTTCTTGGGTGGAGTGCACCATTGCTCGCCACACAGCTTCTTTGGATAAACCTGATCACAGATTCACTCCCTGCCATAGCGTTGGGAATGGATCCCGGCAACCACGATGTAATGAAAGAAAAGCCCCGACCTGCAAAAGAGAGTTTCTTTGCTAACGGCGCAAGCAGGCACGTTTTGCTTGGTGGATTTTTAATCGGAGCGTTAACGATAACCGCTTATTTTTATGGGTATTACGAACATGGATTTTCCCCGTTTGATAAGCAGGTACCGCAAAACACAATAGAATATGCCCGTACCATGGCTTTTATGGTGTTGGTGGTTTGTCAACTGTTTTATTCACTGGCATTGAGAAATGAACGAAAATCCATTTTCAGTATCGGGCTCTTTTCGAATAAATACCTTGTTGGAGCCATCGTTTTAGGCCTGGCACTTCAACTTATTGTGGTTGGGATACCGGCAATACAAACTGCCTTTCATTTGCAAATGCCCGATTTACGAGCCTGGGGAATAATTTTCTCACTCGGAATAACCCCATTGGTAGTCAGCGAATTAATCAAGGTGTTTATCCGGGTTTCGAAAAAAATGGGGAGAAATATTTAAGTGCATTATTAAAATGAATATCAAAAGTTTTAAAAGAAATAAAAAACAATATATACAACTCGGCAAAAGAGTTCAGTAATTATCAATTAACAATTTAAATAAAAATCAACATGTCAGAAAATCAAAATCAAAATGCTGAAAACAAGCCAACAATACCAGGTATGTTAACAGGAATGTTTAGTGACCGTTTGAGTACCGAAAGTGCTTACAGCTCAATGCAAGAACGAGGTTACACCAATGACGACATCAATTTAGTAATGTCGGACGAAACACGCAAAAAACATTTTTCAGGTGACGCAAAAGACACCGAATTAGGAACGAAAGCTGCTGAAGGAGCAGGCAAAGGTTCTGCAATTGGCGGTACCGTTGGTGCAATTGTAGGCGTTCTGGCTGCCATCGGAACAAGCGTGGCTATACCCGGACTTGGAATTGTGATTGCTGGTCCTATTGTTGCAGGTTTGGCCGGAGCTGGCGCAGGAGGTATTACCGGCGGAGTATTTGGTGCACTCGTAGGTTCAGGAATTCCTGAAGAACGCGCTAAGTTATACGAATCGGGTATTAAAAGCGGTAACATCGTTATGGGAGTTAATCCTCGTAATCCTGACGATGCTAAATATTTTGAAGAAAATTGGCGTATTAATAATGGCGAAGAAATTCACAATTAGAATTTCTTTTGGTAATTAAAAACGGAATGAAAATCAAAGTAATTCTGTTTTTAATACCAAACCAAAAACAATAATTTAATACCAAACCAACAGCAAAATGAAAAGGACAAGTTATATTAAAAAAGCTATGCTTCTGGTAACTTTTGTCACCATTGTTTTACTAATTGCATCATGCGGCTATAACCGGAAAACGGCTTATATTAACGTTGCTGCCGAGCAGCGCAACGATGCAAAATTTAAAAGTAACAAACAGGAAAATGACGCACAGTTCCTTATTAACGCTGCCCAAATTAACCTGGAAGAAATTAAGTTAGGAGAACTGGCACAAAGAAACGGAAGAACAACTTATGTAAAGGAATTGGGAAAAACGATGGGAGCTGTACACACTAAATCACTAAATAATTTAACAGCACTGGCTAAAATTAAATTGATTTCCATTCCAACTTCTTCAACAGAAAATGCACAGGAAACTTACAAAAAATTAAATCAAAAATCGGGTGATGATTTTGATAAAGTGTATGCCGAAATGATGGTAATTGATCATAAAGATGCAATTATTGCATTCGAAAAAGCAGCCACCCATGGCAATGATACAGATATTAAAAATTGGGCAATAGTTTCACTGACCGACTTGCGAACACAACTTGACTACTCACTGAATTGTCAGAAGAAATGTAATAATTAGTAATTCAAATAATTAAATAATAATAGATTAACCCGTTTCTTAAACCTTACTTTTGGGGAAGAATTAGGAAACACAAAAACAAAAAACAATTATGAGTACAGGTAAAGTAGTATTAGGAACATTGGCAGGATTTGCCATAGGTGCCATAGCTGGTGTTTTATTAGCACCCGAAAAAGGTTCAGTAACCCGCAGAAAAATAATGGATAAAGGTGACAACTCTTTGGATGAACTAAAATCGAAGTTTGATGAATTTCGTGATTCTCTTGCAGACAAATTTAAAAGTACTAAAATTGATGCTGAAGAATTGATTGACAAAGGAAAAGAAGTGTATGAAGATACAAAGAAAGATGTGAAAAATGCAGCTGAAACTTTTAAACACGATGTGAAAGTAAATACAAATCATAAAACAACATAATTACAATTCAATCGTCAATTGAACAAATATTTTTTTGTCAAAACACATAGATTTTAAAACTTAAAATTATGGGTAATATTCTTTATATCATTGCAGTAATTCTGATCATTGCTTGGGCAATTGGTTTTTTTGCCTTCAGCTTAGGCGCTATTATTCACATACTGCTTGTGTTTGCAATCATCTCTTTTCTGGTACGAATTATCTCCGGAGATAAAACAGTTTGATAGGCAATTGCAATCAATAATTTAGCTCCACCCGTGTTTTTTTTTGTGGAGGCGAGTGGAGCTTAAAAGCGAAAATTATTCTGCTGAGCTATATCTGTCAAACACTTAACACCAATGATTTCGGTCAGTATCAAAATGCCGGTTGGGTTGTTGCATACATTAAAGTCGGAATCATTATACATGTTAATAATTAGAAAAACGAATCAAAAAAACAAATTCAATACACGATGAACAATATTTTTAAAGGATTAATTGCCAGTTACGGAGCAATGAAATTAGGTGGTGGCTGTTTTGGAACCATTGTGGTATTTATAATTATCTGGATTTTGCTTGGGCAATGTAGTTAATTTTGGTCACATTTTTTCCCTTTTCTGACACAGTTTATTGAATAGACCCTCTCGATGATTAAAAAACACTCACGCTTGATTGAAAATCAATCATCGATGAGTGAAATTCAGTGGCGTGAGTGAAATTCAGTCTCGCTTGATTGAAAATCAATCATCGATGAGTGAAATTCAGTGGCGCGTGATTGAAAATCAATCATCGATGATTAAAAAACACTCACGCGTGATTGAAAATCAATCATCGTTGATTAAAAATCAGTCTCGCGTGATTGAAATTCAATCATCGATGATTAAAAAACACTCACGCGTGATTGAAAATCACTCAACGATGAGTGAAATTCAGTGGCGCGTGAGTGAAAATCAATCATCAGCTAGCGTTTGTTACGGGTTTTTGTTTTTCGTTTTCTCACTAACTCCACTATTTTACTGTATAATAAATTTTCGTTAATAGGTTTCGAAATAAAATCATCCAATCCAAATTCTTTGCATTTAACAATTTCTGTTGAGTTTACATCGGCTGTTAAAGCGATGATTGGTATATTAGATTTCATGGTTTTACGTATGTATTCTGTTGCATCATACCCATTCATTTCAGGCATCTGCAAATCCATCAAAATAATATCGTAGGTGTTGGTTTGCATTTTTTCTATTGCAATTTTTCCGTTGCGTACTATTTCGTGTTCAAATCCAAAATCATTTAAAATAATTTTAATTAATAATTGATTTAATGTCACATCTTCGGCCACTAATACACGCAGGTTTTTTATTGCTGAATCCGGTTTAAGTATTTCGGTTTCTTCCTTAGCTGTCATAGTTGTTTTTCCAAAAGGCAGCGTAAAACAAAATGTTGATCCTTCACCTATCTTACTCTTCAAACTGATACTTCCACCCTGAGCTTCAATTAATTGTTTCACTATAGCCAGTCCCAGACCAGTGCCTCCATACGAATTAGCTGT
>JAKLIM010000105.1 GCA_022709605.1 Bacteroidota bacterium
CTGTTGATACTTTTCACTCTAAATGTATATTTGCCGTGAGGTACATTTCGATAGGTTGCTACATTGTAAGCGCCGGTCGTATTCCAACGTTTTTCGTAATTTTCCAAAATGTACATAAACTGACTCGATTTTGGATCGGTGAAGTTCAGATTGGCAAATTCGATATGAAAAACCTTGTCATTTGCAGCCAGTGTAATTTTATCAGAATAAGATATTGACTTCTTCAAAGGAGCTTTTTTGTTGTCAATTTTTGCTTCTGAGTCGTAAATATAAAATCCGGTCAATACAGCTTTGTTTATTTGAGCTTTATTTTGCAATAAATCAGAAGGATTAAACACGTAAAAGCCGTTTAAGCTTCCCAAACAAATTCTGCCATCTGACATTTTCAGGCAAGTGGTTTCTGAAAAAATATTAGATGAAAAATTATCCGAAAATTTGTAAAAGCGGAACAAATTTGATTCGGGATTGAATGTATGAAGACCGCTTTCGGTACTTACCCAAAGCGTTCCATTGTTATCTTCCAACATGCCCATAATATTATCGTTCGATATGCCCTGCTGATTCTTATAAACCTTAAAAATTCCTTTGCCTTGCTTGTCTTCACCCACATACAAATTGATTCCGCCTCCGGCAGTTGCCAGCCAAATCCGATCTTTTGAATCCTGAAAAATATACCGTATTTCGGGATTACTCAAACCATTCGAATCGGTAGTATTAAATGAATAATGCTTAAAAGATTTGGGATTTTTTAGTAACTGATCGGGTTGAAACCGGATAACTCCATTGGATGTTGCAACCCAAATATCGCCTTGTTTATCTTCATAAATATGTCGATTGTATCTTATCCAGTCGTCTTCGTAGAAAAAATTCCGGAAACTTAGTTTATCATCCAATCTTGTTTTCACACTTAAGCCCGAACCAAATGTAGCCACCCAAAGTCGTCCTTTCCTATCAAAAAGCATCCCAAACACATTGTTGTTGCTCAAGCTACCGGGTTTTTCATTATTCTGATAATAAACGACTTGTTTTATATTTCCGTTTTTTAATTCTAACATCCCGTTTCCGCGGGTTCCGAGCCATATCGAACCTTTGCTATCTTCCGAAATACTATAAATCTTATAATCGTTGGTAATGAGTGTCGTTTTTTTTGTAAAAGTTTCGTCGTAAAAATATAAGTTCCCGGCTTTGGTTGCCACCCAAATGTTTTTGTTGCTGTCTTCGAATAATACTCTTATTTCATTCCCGTTTTTTACACCTTCAAGTGGATCAGGATACATCATTGTAACATTTCGGTTGATGAATGAAAGTTTGTTAATCCCCATGTTCTCAGTGCCTACCCATATATTTTCATTTTTATCAAGATGAATTGAAAGCAGATAATTTGAGCTGATAGAATGATCACTTTTGTCAGACACATAATGACTCAAAGCTCCGGATGTCTGATTATAGCAGAACAATCCGTTTCCATACGTGGTAATCCAAATATTATCGTGCTTGTCCGGTTGAAACAGAAAGCGTTCTTCATCGATTAATAATAAAACGGAGGGTGGTATAAGATTCAATTTTACCACTTTCGTGCTTTTATTGTTTATCATCCATACATTCCCCGAAAAATTATTGATCCAGATATTCCCCGATTCATCAGCTCTTACATTGGGCAATCCGGCAATGAATTCTCCTAAAAATTGGAGATCGCTCAGAAAAGTTTTGTTTTTAAGGTCATAAAGATAAACTCCTTTCTTTTCGGTAGTTAAGATAATTTTATCTGCCGACATCGAAATGGTTTTATTGATATTAATATTCAAACCCAAGCTCACTTTTCCGGTATGTTTGTATGTTTTAATATCGAAATAATGAATATCACCATTCACCGCAACAACAATAATATTGGATCCGTATTGATAAGCGCTTCTCAGGTTTTTATTGTCAGTCTCATTTTTAGGCAAAGGTTTTACCTCATCGTTGTTTACAATTCTGATTCCGTTTCCCGTAATTATCCAGATATTTTTTCTCGAATCTTCAAATATATCTTTTACTGAATTGGATGGAAGCAGGTTATCTTTCGTTGAGAATTCTTTTGATTGAAAATTTTCCCCGGCCACTTTTACCCGAACGCAACCTGCAGTATTACTTCCCAGCCATACATTATTCTTGCTGTCAGTGTAAAATAAATTATGTCTGCTCATCCTGTTCGTTTTGTTAACAAAGACAAACTTCTCGGTAAACGGATTGTAGCAATGAAATACATCGCTATACGTTCGAATCCACAAATGGCCATAACTGTCTTTGTACAAGTCTTTTATTTTGCTGCTCGACAATGAATTTTCTTTGTTCGATTCGGGAATCAGCGTTTTAATACGTATGCCATCGTATCTGTTCAGTCCATTGAGCGAGCCAAACCACAAAAACCCTGTAGTGTCTTGTGCTATACAACGAATGGTATTATCCGAAAGTCCTGTATGAGTAGTTAGCCGGTCGATGATGGGTGAATTTTCTGCACGAACTACTGGCAGAAATAAAATTAACAATACCGGAATAAGTTGAAATATTTTTAAGTGCATTAGTATTTAAGGATTTGAATATTATGTGCCTCACAAAATAATTATGCGAAAATATAATTTATAGATTGATTTTTGACTTCGCTATTTGATTTTAATATCTTTTTTAACAATATTCTTTGGATAAACACTTTAATTCGTTGGCTTAAACTGTTAATGGTTGATTTATAAGGATAAGATTTAAGATAAATGTACATATTTCTATTTTAAATCTGCCGGGTTTGTGTTTATTTTGTAACGAAACAGTAGCTCAAAATAAAACCGGATATTAAAATCATAAAAAAAATACGTATGAGAAAATCATGTCTTTTCTTCCTTTTACTCTTATTGTTTTCATTAAATTCATTTTCAGCCGAAAAAACAATTGATTTAAGCGGTAAATGGAAATTTGCCATGGATGAATCGGACATTGGAGTGACAGAAAAATGGTATTTAAAAAGCCTTTCTGATTCAATTACTTTGCCCGGTTCGATGACTGAAAATCTGAAAGGGTACGACATAACCCTGACCACCAAATTTACGGCAAGTATTTACGATAGCTCGTGGTTTTTTAATCCTAAAATGGAAAAATACCGAAAGCTCGACAACATAAAAATGCCTTTTTGGCTAACTCAGGCAAAGCATTATGTGGGATTGGCGTGGTATCAGAAGGAAGTTAAAATTCCCGCAGACTGGAAAAATGAAAATATCCGGTTACATCTGGAGCAACCACATTTTATAACTAAAGTCTGGATCGATGATATTGAAATTGGTTCGCAGAATTCACTTACCACGCCACATGTTTTTGATATAACAGGCAAAATAAAACCCGGCAAACATCGGGTAACTGTGAGGATTGACAACCGTTTGAAAGACATAGATGTGGGTGCAAATTCGCATAGCGTAACCGATCACACGCAGGGAAACTGGAACGGAATGGTGGGTAAACTCGAATTTCAGGCAGGCTCTGCTTTGTTTTTTGATGATATTCAGATATTCCCCGATTTGAAAAATCAAAAAGCCATTGTGCGGATAAAAATCATAAACAGCAAGGGACAAGCCTTGAAAGGGAAAGTTTTATTAAATACGAAAAGTTTTAATTCTGATGAATTACATACACTTGAACCAAACGAAACCACCGTATCGTTTGCTAAAGGCGAAACTGAAAAAGAATTTGAAACAGTCCTTTTTTTTGGTGATAAAATGCAAACCTGGGACGAATTTAGTCCGGCACTTTACAATCTCACCGCAAAACTTGTTTCCGGAAAAATGAACGACGAACGAAAGGTTGAATTCGGGATGCGCGAAATGAGCATCCAGGGTAAATATTTTTATGTGAATGGAAATATAACCATGCTTCGTGGAACAGTTGAAAATGCACTTTTCCCGCTTACCGGTTATCCGCCACGCGATGTAGCTTCGTGGGAACGTGTTTTCCGTATATGTAAAGCCTATGGATTGAATCACATGCGTTTTCATTCGTATTGTCCGCCAGAAGCAGCTTTCCGTGCTGCAGACAAAATCGGCATCTACCTACAACCCGAAGGTCCGAGTTGGCCCAATCATTCTACGCAATTAGGACGCGGTTTGCCTATTGATACTTATTTGATGGACGAAACCAAACGCATGGTTAAAGCCTATGGCAATTACGCTTCGTTCACTTTTATGGCAAGTGGTAATGAACCGCGTGGCGCTTGGGTGCCATGGGTTACAAAATTTGTGAATTACTGGAAAGCTACCGATTCGCGACGACTTTATACCGGAGCTTCGGTAGGACAAAGTTGGGCATGGCAACCTGCCAATCAGTATCATGTGAAAGCCGGTGCGCGGGGTCTCAGCTGGTCCAATGCACAGCCCGAAAGCATGTCTGATTATCGGAGCAGAATCGATTCCATTCAACAACCTTACGTTTCGCACGAAACAGGTCAGTGGTGCGTTTTCCCCAATTTCGACGAAATTAAAAAATACACCGGCGTGACCCGTGCAAAGAATTTTGAACTTTTCAGAGAAGATTTGGCTGATAATGATATGTCGGAATTAAGTCACGAATTTCTGATGGCATCGGGTCATTTGCAGGCACTTTGTTACAAACACGAAATTGAACGGACACTTCGAACTCCCGGATATGCCGGTTTTCAATTGCTCAGTCTGAACGATTTTTCGGGTCAGGGAACAGCCCTGGTTGGTTTACTCGATGCTTTCTGGGACGAAAAAGGCTACATCAACGCCCAACAGTTCAGACGTTTTTGCAGTTCTACAGTTCCATTGATACGTATGAAAAAATTTATTTACCGTAACAATGACACGCTCAATGCACAAGTTGAAGTCGCTCATTTCGGAAATGAACCCATACAAAATGCAGTTACTATTTGGAAAATTCGTGACGAGCATGGACTTGTTTTAAAGCAAGGTGAACTGTCGGTGAAAAATATTCCATTGGGAAGCAATTTCGAATTGGGCGAATTAAAACTGAACCTGACAGAATACCAGAATCCGGTGAAACTCAATCTTGAAATTTCGATTAAAGGTACTGAACATATAAACGACTGGGATTTCTGGGTATACCCTGCACAGCAAACGAAACCAAATGCAAACGGAATTTACACTTGTAAAACATTGGATGAAAAAGCCATTAAAACTTTGAACGACGGTGGAAAAGTGCTACTGCTTGCTGCCGGAAATATCAGTTACGGAAAAGAAGTGGTTCAGTATTTTCAACCTGCATTCTGGAATACTTCGTGGTTCAAAATGCGTCCGCCACATACTACCGGTGTTTTTATAAATAATAATCATCCGGTTTTCAACGATTTCGTTACCGAATCGTGGGGAAATATGCAGTGGTGGGAATTGATCAACCGTGCTCAAGCCATGCTGCTGACCGATTTTCCAAAAGGATTTCAGCCAACAGTACAACCCATTGATACCTGGTTTATTAACCGTAAACTCGGTATGCTTTTCGAAGCGAAAGTTGGCAACGGAAAACTTCTTGTGACTTCGATAGATTTGCAGAATAATATGGAGAACAGACCCGTTGCCGAAAATTTATATGCTTCAATCATCCGATACATGCACACCGATAAATTCCGTCCGGAAACTACGGTACCCTTGAAAAATATAAGCGACTTATTCGAAAAGGTAGCTGTTCCCATCAATTTCTTTACCAAATCGAGTCCTGATGAATTAAGGAAAGATGTGAAGTAAATAATAAAAAACCTCAAAATTATTTTGGTTTTTTAGTTAAAATGACGCTATGCTTAAAAAACATAGCGTCATTTTAATTTTAAATTATTGGGACTTTGAAAATAACCGAACAATCTTTTGTTTTATTATGTCAATTAAATTTGTTGTGTGATTAATAATAATGTTGTCAAATTTGCTACAGTTCAATCTTTATCGGCTTTGAAGCTTTTTAGTAAATTTAGTTAAATAAATATTTGTATGCTATAATTACAAAAAAAAGTTATATTTTTGCACATTAACTTACTGAAAAGTAAACAAATAAGTGTTTATTAAATTTCTTTAAAGTGGATATATGTTTCAAAATGATTTAAAATGAGTTATTTTTAATTCATTTTTGATTATATGTCAGTGAGTTAAGTGTTTTTTGTTAGTTCTGTTTTTTTTATTTTTGCTGTTAAAAGTTTGCATTAATTTACGATTGTTTATTCTATTCCATTTTTTGGTTTTATTGCAATTCAATAATACCAAAATTTAAACTAAATTCAACCTTATCTTGTAAATAATTAATTTACGCGTTAAACGTATTAATTATGACTTATACGAAGTGTTATTTACTTATAATAATAATTTCGAATTAATACATTTTTGTATTGAATATATCTTTTTAATCTTGCCGAAATTTATATTTGTCTCATTATTGTAGTGTGTTGAAGTGAGAGTCTGTTAAATTACTTTTTCTAAGAATTTTTTAATTATACTTTTAGAGTTATAATTTAAATTATTTTCAATAAAAATCTGATTGCTAAAATAATCATAATATATAATCTTGAATTAGCCATAAGGCTCAGTTTACAATTTTTTTGTACATTAAGGAATAGCTTCATGTGTTTACTATCTGTAAAAAAAATATTTAAAACTATTATGTTGGTAGTAATTATACTACTGACCTCTTCATCCGTTGTACAAGGCGCAACTTATTACACTTATACTAATGGTGATCCTACTTCTACAACTGTTTGGTGGACCGGAACAAATGGGACTGGAAGTCATCCTTCAAACTTTACTACTGCGGGTGATGTTTTTATAATACAAAACAATAATGTGATGACTGCTACTGCAACATGGACTGTTGGTGCTAATCTTACTACATCTTCCACAATTCAAATAAATAGTGGTAGTACATTAAATATGAATACCAGATTATTGACTTTGCGTAGTTGTAACTTTATTAATTCAGGGACTTTTACAAGTACAGCAGATGTATTAATCTCCGGAACTTTAGCATCCAATTCGATTGGTGGATTTACCACTACTGGAACATTATCAATGACTAAAACCAGTGGGACGGCAACATTAACTGGTAATGTTAATGGTGGGGGCTTGACCATAAATGGAAATGGTGGAACATTGAATTTAGGTGCAGGATTAACACATACATTTACAGGAACCTGGACAAGAACTATCGGGACATTAAATGGAGGATCAAGCACGTTGAAAATCGGAGGAAATGTTTCCGGTGCAACTGGAACTTTCACTGCAAGTACTGGAACTGTAGAATGGTATGGTGGTACACTGACAATTGCAGATGTTTTATATTATCATTTAACGATTTCCGGTTCAGGAACAAAGTCATGGGCGCTCGGAGCTGCCAGAACAGTAGGAGGTGATCTTACCATTGGCGCAGGAACCGGTCTGACAACTTCAGGTAATCGAACACTCGGTGTAAACGGAGCAGCCTCAATTTCAGGAACGCTTACACTTGGCGGTACAAATGCAAAAACCTTTACTGGTGATGTAACTCTTAATAGTGGAAGTGTTTGGAATGAAACCGGTAGTGGAGCTATAAATTTTGGAGGAAGTCTTACCAATAATGCAACTACTTTTACTGCAAATACAGGTGCTCATACATTTAGTGGTATCGGAAAAACTTTAAGTGGAAATACAACAACTTCAATTGCTAATGTAGTTGTAAGCAGTAGCTATGTCAATAGTGGAACTTTAACAGTTGGTACTGGTTTGTCAGGTTCCGGGAGTATAACAAATTCCGGAACATTGAATATCGGAGGAACAAGTTCAATTGCGACCCTTGCCAACTCGGGAACTGTGGCTGTAACTGGAAGTGGGGCAATCACCACAGTTTTAGCAAATTTTACAAATACCGGAACCATAAATCTGGGAGGTTCAGGTGCAATTACTGGAATCACTAATAATGCTGATGGTACTGTGAATTTATCAAATTCAGGAACAATTACCAATTTCAATAATGCCTTCAGTACAAGTGTGTTAAATATTAGTGACCTCACTGTGCCAACAATTACTACCCTTACAACTACAACAACAGGAAATACGGTTAATTATAATGGTTCAGGAGCTCAGACTGTTAAGGCACAAGCGTATAGTAATCTAATCCTTAGCAATTCAGGTGTAAAATCCATACTTAGTGGGACCTCTGTTACCAGAAATCTGAGTATTGCACCAACAGGGTCTGCTACAGCAAGCATTGCTGCAGGTCAAAATATTATTGTAGGTAGCCTTTCTTTAGGCGATATTAACCAAAATTGCGGTACTTGGGGTTCAACAACAGCAACAACAGCTGCCAATTATAATAATGCATTTTTTGCTGCAACAACCGGTTATTTAACTGTAGGAACCCTTACAACGGCTTATAATGTCACCGGAGGTGGACGAACTTGCTCTATAGGAACTGGCTTTGAAGTAGGTCTTTCTGATTCTCAAATCGGAGTAGACTATCAATTATTTAATGGCACAACTTCGGTGGGATTGCCAGTTGCCGGAACGGGTTCAGCAATTAGTTTTGGCAACCAAACTTCCGTTGGGTGTTACACAGTTGCCGCAACACCGACCAACGGACTTTGTGCTACAATTATGACCGGGAGCGCTGTAATTGTTATCGCACCGGAAGTGCCGAATTTTACAGGTAGTGTCACAAACACCACTTGTCCAAATTCAACTGACGGTGCTATTTCGATAAATAGCAGTGTTGATCCCGCTGTACAATTTTCAAATGCAAATAGTAATTTTATAGATTTAAATACAACACTTCTAAATAATCTAAGTCAGTTTACGATGGAAGGTTGGATTAAATTTAATAAGGCAGATCTGACTGGTACTACTCGTGTAAGTATTTTTGGGCAAAATGATTTAATTGAATTCGGTATTATTGATCCAAATAATATCCAGATTTGGACTGCTAGTGGGGGATCGTTGAATGTGCCCATTTCAAATTATCCTTCTGATAACGCATGGCATCATATTGCTATGATTGGGAATGGATTAAACCTGCTGTTTTATATTGATGGTGTTCTTACTGGTAGTGGTGGTAATACAATCGCCAATTATGGAACAAGTACATATACAACAAAAATTGGAGGAGGTGCTTTTGATGCAACAGGTGGTTCATTTATCGGACAAATCAAAAAAGTCGGATTTTGGAGTGCAGCGCTAACTCAATCTCAAATAGCTGGATTAGCCTCCGCATTTACAGTTTATTCCGGTTCTGAAACAGGATTGATTGCTGGCTATAATTTCTTAGAAGGAGCAGGAACATCGCTTTCCAGTTTGCCTTCCGGTAATACGGGTACTTTTAAAACTGCACCTAACACTCCTGTTTGGACTGATATACTTTCTTATGCCTGGACAAAAACAGGAGTTCCATCATTTACTCCTACAACCAAAAATATTAGCAGTCTGGGTGTTGGGTCTTATAGTTTGACAGTTTCAAATGGGACTTGTACCAAAAGTAACGATTTTAATGTCAGTTCAACAAATAACACGCCTACAATAGCATCTATCTCCTCACCAACAGCATTGTGTGCCGGTAGTTCGCTGAACCCAACAGCTCCTACAGTTACCCCAAATGGCTCAATTGTCACTGCTCAGGGTTGGCAATTGGAAACAACAATTGGTAGCGGTACATTCGCTAACCTGACAGTTCCATATACGGTCACTTATGCCGACAACGGGAAAAAGATTCAATACTATGCAACCAATAGTTGTGGAACGACAACCAGTAATCAGGTTACTTTAACTATAAATGACAAACCCCTCATTGCAGCAATCTCAGCTCCGGCAGCATTGTGTGCCGGTAGTTCGTGGAACCCAACAGCTCCTACAGTTACCCCAAATGGCTCAACAATAACTGCTCAGGGTTGGCAATTGGAAACAGCAGTTAATAGCGGTACATTCGCTAGCCTGATAATTCCTTACGTGGTCACTTATGCCGATAATGGGAAGAGGATTCAATACTATGCTACCAATACTTGCGGAATGACAATCAGTAACCGGGTTACTTTAACTATAAATGACAAACCTTCTATTGCCGCAATTTCAACTCCAGCAGCATTGTGTGCCGGTAGTTCGCTGAACCCAACAGCTCCTGCAATTACCACAAAAGGCTCAACAGTTACTGCTCAGGGTTGGCAATTGGAAACAGGAGTTGGATCGGGTTCATTTGCTAACCTG
>JAKLIM010000106.1 GCA_022709605.1 Bacteroidota bacterium
AAAAAGAAATTGAGAAAGCAATAAAAATTGTGGAACGCTATAGATGATATTTGCCTTCGGCGATAATTGTCCTTCGGACGATATTTTGAAATTTATATAAATACTAACATTTAAATCAACCCACAATTCCCCTCTCCCTAGGGAGAGGGGTAAGGGGTGAGGTGCTTATGAAAGAATTAATTCACTTATCAACTTTAGATATTGTCGTTATTGCAACTTACATAGTTGTTTTAATTGCTATTGCTTACTGGGCAAGTTTCAGTAAAAAAAATAAAAGCGACAATCTTTTTACAGCCAACAAAAGTTTGGGCTGGTTTGCCATCGGGCTTACCATGTGGGGAACCAATGTTGGGCCGTCGATGCTGATAGCCAATGCCAGTAGCGGTTACGAAAGTGGTATTGTTGCCGGAAATTTCTCGTGGTACGCGTTTCCTTTCATATTATTGCTTGCTTTTGTTTTTGCTCCACGTTACCTGGGCGCTCAAGTAATGACTTTACCCGAATACATGGGAAAACGATTCGGCGATAAAACCCGACGATATTTAGCGTGGTACACCATTATTACCATTCTGATTTCATGGTTGGGACTGACACTTTTCTCAGGAGGTGTTTTTATGTCGCAAGTGTTAGCCATTCCATTATCAACGAGCATCGTTATTTTAGTTTTAATTTCAGCAGCATTTGTCATTGCCGGCGGCTTAAAAGCGATTGCTTATACCAATGTTTTTCAAATGCTTTTATTGATTGGCGTTTCCATTTTATTGGTGGTTATGGCTGTAATCAAAGTGGGCGGTATTTCTGAAATTATCAGCGCTACTCCTGCCAGTTACTGGAAAATGTTTCAACCGCTCGACGACCCCAATTTTCCCTGGTTAGCCATTGTTATTGGTTATCCTATCATGGGTGTTTGGTTTTGGTGTACCGACCAATCGATGGTACAAGCTGTGCTCGGAACGAAAGATTTAAGAAACGGACAAATGGGCGCTAACTTTGTGGCATGGTTGAAGCTGATTGACATTCCATTGTTTATGATTCCGGGTATTCTGGCGTTTATTTTACTTCCTCAATTAACCAATTCAACCGATGCATATCTGAAACTTGTCGAAACTGTTTTTCCTTCGGGATTAATTGGTTTGGTAATCGTGGTCATGATGGCGGCATTGATTAGTACGATTGGTTCAGCACTGAATTCGCTAAGTGCCGTATTCACCATGGACATCTACATTAAACAATACAAACCCGCAGCAACGAATAAAGAAATTACACTGATTGGCCGAATTGTAGTTTTGATTGGCGCTTTACTCTCCATATTTTTAGCCATCGGAATTACGTATATTCAGGGCCTGAGTTTCTTTAATATTTTCCAGTCGGTACTCGGATTTATTGCACCACCCATGTCGGTTGCATTTCTGTTTGCTGTACTTTGGATAAGAACTTCGCAAAATGCAATCAATTCTGTTCTTACACTCGGAACAATTTTTAGTCTTGGCGTTGGAATTGCGTATTACAATAAACTGATATTTAGCGATCTTCATTTTCTGTATGTATCGTTTATAATTTTCGTACTTTTAGCCATTTATGTATTAATTTTTTCATTAATGGATAAAAATGCGGGGGCTAAACTTACAAAAATAGATTACCAACCCATCAAAGTTAACCGTTCAGTAAAAATCGCATGGATAGTATTGATAATTATTATGATTGGGTTATATT
This sequence comes from Bacteroidota bacterium, assembly GCA_022709605.1. Lineage (GTDB taxonomy): Bacteria > Bacteroidota > Bacteroidia > Bacteroidales > Paludibacteraceae > Paludibacter. Next base: position 1,714 of record JAKLIM010000106.1, read on the forward strand.
TGTTTTTTAATTAGACTTCTCCCTAACCCTCTCCAAAGGAGAGGGAACTTAGCAAATCCAAAAATACATAAAATTTGGATGTCTTATAAATTGTAAATCGTAAATGAACAAATTGTAAATATCATGTTGACACATCGCGATCGTTTTTTCGCAACAATAGCAAACCAACCCGTCGATCGACCCGCTTCATGGTTGGGATTGCCTGTTCCGGCAGCTGAGCCGGAGTTGTTTCGCTATTTCGGTGTTAATTCAATCGACGAATTAAAATTAAAAATCGACGACGATATTTATCCTATCGAAGTTCCCTATCATTTTCCTCCTTCAAATCACATTGCCTGTGCTTTTAAATTTGCCAAAACAGCACACGACGATAAACCCGATGAACGTACTCTGACAGCACCGGGATTTTTCGAAGATATTGACGACCCTGCTTTGGTGGATACTTTCCCCTGGCCCGATCCTGCACTTTATCTTGATGCTGAAGAATCGCAGCGGTTGGCAATGGCTGTTGATCCTGATTATATCCGCATGGGTGTTATGTGGAGTGCTCATTTTCAGGATGCTTGTGCCGCCTTTGGCATGGAAAAAGCATTGATGGTTATGTTGATGAATCCTGAAATGTTTCAGGCTGTGATTGACAGAATAACGGATTTTTACCTGAAAGCCAACGAAATCTTTTATGAAGCGACTAAAGGTCATCTCGATGCTGTATTAATTGGCAACGACTTTGGCAGTCAATGTGGATTGATGGTCGATCCTGATTCGCTCAGAGCGTATGTTTTTCCGGGAACAAAGAAGTTGATTGATCAGGCTAAAAGTTACGGACTCAAGGTAATTCATCATTCCTGTGGTTCTATATATCCAATTATTCAGGATTTGATTGATTTGGGCGTTGACTCCATTCACCCCATTCAGGCATTGGCTCAGGATATGGATGCTCCAACCCTGAAAACCGGATTTATTGGAAAAACCTCGTTTTGCGGTGGTGTTGATGCACAACATTTATTGGTCAATGGCACTCCGAAAGAAGTGGCTGAAAAAGTACAGGAACTGAAAACACTTTTCCCTACCGGATTAATTATTTCGCCCAGTCATGAGGCTATTTTACCGGACATTCCACCGACAAATATCGAGGCGATGTTTGAAGCATTAAATGGTAAATTGTAAATCTGAAAATTGTAAATAACATGAAACGTTTCGGACAAACAATTCTCCTTAAACCTGAAGGAGCAAACGAATATATAAAGCAACACGCTGCCGTTTGGCCGGGTATTTTGAAAATGATTAGTGAATGTAATATTCAGAATTACAGCATTTTCAGAAAGGATTTGGTGCTTTTTGCTTATTTTGAATATGTAGGCGATGATTTCGATAGCGATATGGCAAAAATGGCAGCCGATCCGGAAACACAACGCTGGTGGGATCTGGTAAAACCATTGATGCAACCCATAGAAAACAGAGAAGCAGGTGAGTTTTGGGCGGATATGGAAGAGATATTTCACCTCGATTAATTGTTAATTGTAAATGAATAAATTGTAAATAACGAAATGACATCAAATCCAATTCTCGGAACATTTTTTCATGCCATTGGTGGTGCTTCGGCTTCGGCTTGTTACTTGCCAAGTCAAAAAACCAAGCAATGGTCTTGGGGCACTTTTTGGTTAGTACAGTCGGCTTTTGCATGGCTTATTATGCCTATGTTGGTAGGTTATCTTACTGTCCCCGATTTTTTTGAAATATTAAAAAATGCACCTTCAAAGGTTTTTTGGAGCGCATTTTCGCTCGGAGCGGTGTACGGTTTTGGTGGAATGTCGTTTGGATTTGCCATACGCCATATCGGTTACTCGCTCACTTATTCCATTAGTATCGGACTTTCAGCCATTTTAGGCACAATGACACCGCTTTTGTTGCATGGACAAGTTTTAGAATATTTCAATCGTCCGGGAAGCAGTATTGTACTTGCAGGAATGATTATCGCTATTTTCGGGATATTTTTTATTGGCTTGGCAGGTTTCAAAAAGGAAAAAGATTTGGGTGAACTGAAAAAAACAGCTCAATTTAATATGTCAACCGGACTGATTCTGGCCATTATCGGTGGTTTATTATCAGCAGTTTTTAATATCTCGCTGGAAGCAGGACAGCCCATTTCTGATATTGCCGCACAGCATGGAGCGGGTGAGTTTGAAGGAAATGCCAAATTGGTAGTTTCTACGGCGGGATGCTTTGTGGTAAACCTCGTATGGTTTGTTATTGCAGGAATAAAAGATAAATCGCTGAAAGAATTTACTACATCGAGTGGCATCAGTTTAGGGCAACGAGCTAAAAATACAATGTGGTCGGCACTGGCCGGAACACTTTGGTGCGGACAGTTTTTCTTCTACGGTTTAGGTCACGTGCGTATGGGCAATTTCCAGTTTATTAGTTGGGTACTGCACATGTCGATGCTGATTTTCTTCAGCTACGGAGTTGGTCTGTTGATGAAAGAATGGAAGCAGGTTTCTAAGAAAACCTATTACGTTCTAATATTAGCATTAATACTTTTGCTTGCATCATCTGTAATTATCTCTTATGGAAGTTATTACGGAGAGCAATTAATGAAATAAAAAAATAATTTATTTTGCCATTAAATATTTTATTAAATATAAAAAAGTTAGAATTATAACAACTTCTAATAAAAATTCCTATCAGTTTTGTTTTGATTGTTTTCGCGCTATTCTGTTTTTAAGTTTTATAGCCGTATTATCAACAATTGCAGCACATGCAGCATCACCGGTAATGTTCAATACAGTACGTATCATGTCAAAAATCCGATCGAGGGCATAAAGCAAAGGCAAACCTTCGATTGGAATACCTGCTGAAACCAATACAGCAACTACAAGTAAAGTTGGACCGGGAACTCCTGCCTGTCCGATTGAACCGACAGTTGAAGTAAGCGCAATGGCTAAATACTGTGCTACAGTAAGTTCAATGCCATAAAGTTGAGCAAAAAACAACGCGACTAAAGTATAATAAATGGCATTTCCGGTCATATTGATCGTTGCTCCCAATGGAATTACAAATGAAGTTGTTTCTTTGCTGATTCCTAAATCATTTTCGCAAGTGTCGAGCGTAACTGGTAAAGTAGCGAGCGATGAAGCTGTAGAAAATGCCACAATTTGAGGCCGAAACATGGCTTTGAAAAATTTTAATAAGGGTTGCTTTAAAAACAATTTTAAAGTTAGCGGGTAAAATATTATCAGCATAAATAAAGCTGCAAGAATATTAACCCATAACAAGTTACCCACTTTAAACAATAAAGCAAAGCCAAACGAGCCAGTAGCATCAGCCATTAGACCAAATACACCAAAAGGAGCCACTAACATTACTTTCCCGATACACCATATAAGTGCATCGAGCAAATAATTGAACACATTTATGACCGGTTGTTTCTTTGTAGGATGCAACGTGCTGATTCCAAATCCGAGAAAAAGACCAAAGAAAATAAGTTGGAGAATATTGCCTTTTGCCATGGCATCAATCGGATTTGAAGGAATAACTTCGATAATTGTACTCCAGAAATCCATTTTAGTTGCAGTTTCATTGTAGTTATCAACCGGGAAAAACGAACGAATAGATTCAATTGAAATCCCGCTGCCCGGCTTGAATATTTCGCTTGCTAAAACAGCTACAAACACGGCCAGAAATGTTGTTACCACAATGTATGATATTGTAATGATCCCGATTTTACCTGCTGATTTTGTAGCTCCCAGTGATGCTGCTCCTGATACAATAGAAATAAAAACAAGCGGCACCACAAGCATTTTGATTAATTGAATAAAAATATCGCCAAGTGGGGCAAACATGCTCGCTGAAGTACCCATAAGTTTACCTACTACAATTCCGATGATCATAGCAATCAGAATTTGAAAACTCAGGTCAGTAAATATCTTTTTTGGATTGATTCGTTTTTTCATTTATAAAACTTTGTGAATAAAGAATTTAGTTTGAATGATATTTTTAAAAAATTATTTCAATTTCAATGTTTTGAGCATTTCAGCCAAATAAACCGGAGATTTTAGTAAAAAATATATCCCGACTAAAATACAAATAACCAGAATAAGACCAAAAACCAGGTAACTGTTTTGATTAAAAAGACTTGTTGTTAACGAAAAGAGAAACGCACCTGATAAAATAAACACAAAAGTTACTAAGTTGAGATAAGCAATCATATCACCCAGTTTACGACCCAAACCTGCATTTTGTAGCATCGACAAATTTGGAATCTGAAATATGCCACCCGAAAACGCAGTGAGAAACACCAAAACTGCATACAAATATATTTCGGTTTTTAAAAATGCTAAAGCTGCCAATGTTATTATCATACCAGATAATCCGGTTAATATCAAACCTTTATTTACTGTGTTGCCCGATATTTTCCCGGCCGTCCAACATCCTGCAGCTATTCCTATAGCAACAATCGCCATAATGATGCCCGTTGTGCTGTTGGTAGCCTGATAAATGTTTTTGGTATGAATAACTAAATTCATTTGCAAAATACTGCCGATAAGCCAGAACGAAGATGCACCAAACACGGCACTGTTTACCGGATCGTGTTTATGACCAAAACGGTACGATTCAATCAGAAATCGTATCGGATCCATTTTCAAGCTATCGGTTTGTTCTTCGGGCAATTCGGTTGCTTTAATCTGACGTGTAACTACATATCCGACAAGGGCAAGACCCATAAAAAAGGTAAACAATAACTCAGGACTGTAATTATCTGAAATAAATGATGCTGTTATTGTTCCGATAAGGATTCCCAAAAACGCCATCATTTCGAATACTCCGCTACCAAAAGACACACCTTCTTCTCCCCCAATATCGCGAATCAAACTATATTTTGAAGGTGAATACAGGCTGCTTTGTGTTCCCATAAGCAAAACCGAAAAAACAGCTAAATAAATCCATTGATAATAAAATGCAATGCATGCCACCAACATGATGGGTAATTCAAGTAATTTAAAAAGTCTGAAAATTTTCAGTTTTGAGTATCGTACCGAAAGTCGACCACCGTAGGGCGATAAAAAAACATAAGGAATAACCAAACAGCCCGAAACAATGGCAATCAGTTGAGATTGATTGAGCCAGGAGGGCAATGTCCAGCCAACAGCAATAAATATTACACTGTTTTTTAGTAAATTGTCGTTATACACACCCAGAAAATTACTAAAAAACAGTGATGTCCATTTACTTTTTCTAAAATTTATCATTTAACTTGTTTAAATTTTAGCAAAAATAGTTTATTTGCATTAAACCACCAACTTCATTTTGAGTCAAACCGAATCAACTGAAGTAGTAAATTTATATTACAGTGTTATCATGTTTTTTCACTTTTGTAGAAAAATGAAATTGAAATTAAAAAAATAAAATTACTATTAATGCACCATTATTATTGAATATTTCATTATTATTTGTTATATTTTTAATATATTTGAATTATTTCTTAAAATGTTAAACTTTATAGTATGTATGGTTGTTTCATCTATTGGAATGACATATTATAACATATTTTTGTCAAATTCCCAAAAAAATCGCCTTAATATTATGTTAAATTAAACTAAGTAGCTATTTAACATTCAATATTTTGGTGTAACTTTGCAAAGTTATGAACCGAACGACTATTTGGATACTTATTATTTCGATGATAATTACATTTGCTGGTTTGATTGTTCTGCAAGCACGTTATGTGAGAATTAATGCAGAAATGATCGAAAATCAGTTCAATGAAAACGTGCAGAACAGTTTATTTCAGGCTGCATCATTTGTTGAAGAAAACGAAGCACTTGAATATCTCGCACAAACACTGGAAGGGATTGATTATCAAGGCAAAAAGAATGTAATGTTAACTCCGAATGTTGATGACATTCAGTTGAATAGCACAATCGACAGTGTAACTGATAAACTGAAATTAAATTCAAATCAGTTGAATCAACCGCATGCCGTGAGATTATCGAACCGACATGGAAAAGCCAATATTGAGGAAACTTCGCGATATTTGCAGGAAAAATTCAAACAAAATTTTTCAAGGTCGAAAACGATTCTTGATCAGGCAGTTTTCAGGTGGTTAAAAGAGTCGGATGTAAAAGAAATTAGCGAGAGAGTTAATTTTCAGGAACTTAATAGTATTTTAGAGCGTTTTTTGGTTAATAATGGTGTGGATTTGCCTTTTTCTTATTCAATAGTTGATAAACAGGGAAAACTGATTTATAAAAATAACAAGGAAATAAATCCCGGTATAAAAATTAACAACAACAGCATTTACACTCAACGGCTTTTCCCTTCAGAGGTTTCGTCCCGCACAGTATACTTGCAGGTTGTTTTTCCAACAAAGCAGGATTACATTGTTGACTCAATGAATTTGCTTTTGCCATCGTTTATTCTAATATTTTTCATACTCAGTATTTTTATTGTTGCTATTATTATCATTTTCAGGCAAAAGAAACTGAACAATATGAAAAACGATTTTGTTAATAATTTAACGCACGAATTTAAAACACCAATTTCGAGTATTTCGCTGGCTTCGCAAATGTTACAGGATCCGGCAGTAGGAAAAACACCAAAGTTGCTGAATCATATTTCGAGCGTGATACACGATGAAACAAAGCGTTTGAGTTTTATGGTCGAGAAGGTGTTGCAAATGTCAGTTTTCGAACGGGACAAATCGATACTCCGATTGACTGAAATAAATATCAATTCATTGATAAAAGACATTATCAGCAATTTCTCACTAAAAGTAACCAACAAAGGAGGCAAAATAATTTCAAACCTCCAGGCTGTTAGCGATCTTGCATTAATCGATGAAGTTCATTTTACAAATGTGATATTTAATCTAATGGATAATGCGTTGAAGTATTCCGACAAACCTTTGTTATTGACAGTTGATACGTGGAACGAAAAAGACAAACTTTTAATCAGTATCGAAGACAATGGCATAGGCATACAAAAAGATGATCTGAAACGCATCTTTGAAAAGTTTTACAGGGTTTCCACCGGAAATCTTCACAATGTTAAAGGATTCGGACTTGGATTGGCTTACGTAAAAAAAATCGTAACCGAACACAAAGGAACTATAAAAGCAGAAAGCGAGCCAAATATTGGCACTAAATTTATTATATCGATACCAACACTTAAAAATTACGAATTATGACAGACGAAAAAGTAAAAATTTTATTATGCGAAGATGATGAAAATCTTGGCATGTTATTGAGAGAGTATCTGCAGACCAAAGGTTATGACGCAGATTTACAACCCGATGGTGAGGCTGGTTTAAAAGCCTTCAACAAGAACAAGTATGATATGTGCATTTTAGACGTGATGATGCCTAAAAAAGACGGTTTTGCATTAGCAGCCGACATTCGCGCATTAAATGCTGAAGTGCCTATCGTTTTCCTTACGGCGAAATCGATGAAAGAAGACATTCTACAGGGATTCAAATTAGGCGCCGACGATTATTTGTCGAAACCATTCAGCATGGAAGAACTTCTTTATCGCATTGAATCTATATTGCGCAGAGTGAAAGGCAAAAAAGCCAAAGATGTGATCATTTATCGTATCGGTGGATTTACTTTCGATTCGCAAAAACAATTACTCACCTACGAAGGACAGGCTAAAAAGCTGACTACTAAAGAATCTGAATTGCTTAACCTGCTTGCAGCTAATGCAAATAATATTCTTGAACGTAATTTTGCTTTGAAAACCATTTGGGTCGACGATAATTATTTCAATGCACGCAGCATGGATGTTTACATCACTAAATTGCGTAAGTTATTGAAAGATGATCAGAACGTGGCTATTATCAATATTCACGGTAAAGGTTACAAACTTATCACTCCACAGGTAAAAGAAGATTAACAGTAGCTACACACTGTTTATTATACAGCAAAAAAGAGGCTGTCCATTTTTTCGGACAGCCTCTTTTATATTAAAGTAGGGCGATGTTGGTTTACAAAATCACTTTTGAAACCTTGTTACCAACTTTCACTATCAATAAACCTTTTTGTGTAACGGGTATTGTGTTCAAGCCATCAACAGCATTTTTGCTTACGATGCGTTGACCAACTGCGTTGAAAATCTCAACGGTTTGATCGGCAGCAGCTTGGAATACTACTTTACCGTTCAATGCATAAACATTGGCATCCAATTTAGCTGTATTGAAACCGGTATTCAATCCTGTAGAAGTTGGACTTGGAGCAACAACTGAAAAATCATTATTAATATCATCAGTATACATATAATTTCCGGCAGCTACAACTCTTTGACCACCAATAGGAGCAGGTGAAATTGTATTACGTGTGGCTGAAGTTGTATTTGAGGCATTACTGCTCATAGCAGTTCCCCAAACAGGCACTGCTGTTTGTCCGTAAGGCACATAATCCACAAAATTCGCATTTCCGGTTATTGAAGCAAGATCAGTAATT
>JAKLIM010000107.1 GCA_022709605.1 Bacteroidota bacterium
CATATCGGTTGTTGAATAGCATCTCCAGTCATTCATTGTAAAGAAATTCTTCACAGTAACATCCTCATCATGTGAAGTATAAAGATACACAGTACCGTCGTGCACCATCGGCGCCGGATCGGCAGTATAATTGGTTTGAATAACCGGATTTTGCGCTTTACTTATTAAAGGCAATAATACCATTGTAGCGACTATAAAAGCAAATTTAGTCTTCATATTGTGTGTGTGTTATTTTGGATAAGTTTAAAGCAGTTACACGCAAATAGTTACGAGTTACAAGTTTATTAATATGTATATTGATTTGGAAAAACAAATCATTAAATGTTTAGAATAATATATTAAAAAAAATCATTTTACCGGGGTAAATTTATAGAGCACCACGCCGTGAGCCGGTACGTTGAGCTTTAGTTCACCTGATTTTGTTGCCAGATTGCTAAGATCTTTTTGACGCCAAAGATCACGCACTACAAACTGTCCATTAAGACCTAATTTTTCAAAATCTTTGTATGAAATATCTGCTCTATCGATACCAAAGTTACAGAACCCGACCGCACGGCTGCCATCTTCAAGTTCTTTTACATAAATACGAAGTTCACCTATTGTTTGTAGGCAGGTAGCTTGCTTGCCCAACGGATCCTGATTGATTTCAATTACTTCGTCGTTTGTCAACAAATTCAGGGTAAAATCATCGAGTTTCTCCATATCACAACCAATCAGGAGCGGTGCTGAGAAAAGACTCCAAAGACTGATATGAAGATATTGTTCATCTGGTTTCAGCTTGCTTGGATGCGGATTTCCCCAACCAACATGACCAACCACCAACATATCAGGGTCGTTCCAGTTACCGGGCTTAGCATAAGGAGCCGATTTATCCTGATCGAGTGCTATATTTTTTACACTTACCCAAGTATCTGTAATATCATTGGTAGTACGCCAGCAATTTCCATTAACAGAGTCACCCCATTTCCATACATCCGACATACCGTACTGACATACGCTATATACAATGTCGCGAGGCTGTTGACGAAGATATTCGCCCATAACCTTAAATGGCTTAATGGCCGTATTCAATTCGTTACCACCATTATACGACAAAGACGAAACTTTACCCGGATCATTGTTCGGCAAACCATTAATCACATTACCATAACTGCACCAGTCGTATTTAAGGTAATCGAAGCCCCATTTGGCATAACTTTCAGCATCTTGCTTTTCGTAACCATAACTGCCGGCACATCCGCCGCATGTCCATGGGCCCGGACTTGAATAAAGTCCTATTTTTAATCCCAAACCGTGCACATAGTCTGCAAGTCCTTTCATATCTACAAATCGTGAATTGGTAACAATGTTACCTGCCGCATCACGAAACTCACCACGTAATGACTCATCTTTTGAATCGCGGTTATTTTCCCAGAAATCATCGATATTCACATAGGTCCAACCGTGGTTGATAAGTCCGCTTTTTACCATCGCATCGGCAGCACGCTTCACCTTATCGGCCGATACCTCATGTGCGAAACAATTCCAGCTATTCCAACCCATTGGTGGAGTAAGTGAGATGCGGTCGCCACAAACAATACGCAGTTTTTTATCCGCTTTGCCCTTAGCATTTTTAGCTGTCAAAGTCACTTCAAAAGTTCCTGCCTTTGACAATGAACCTGTGATGAGGCCTGTTTTTTTATTGATTTTTAATCCCTTAGGTAAACCTTTTGCCGAGAAAATCATCGGACGATCACCGGTGGCTGCCACAAGAAATTGAAATGGTGATCCCGGACGCACACCAAATACCTTCGCACTATTAATTTTGGGAGAAGCAGAAGGCTTAGGTGTAAGTATGTACTGCTCGTTCGATATCGGATTGAATGTTTTGAAGGTAGCTACTCCAGTAGTTTCAAACTTAGCATCCACCCAATCAACGTGGTCGTAATAATTCCCATTTCCACCATCAGTTACTACCAATTCAAGTTTCCTAACACCATTAAGCTTTACAGAACAAGTTCTGGCAGTGTCACCTAAACGCATTACACCGCTTGACCATAACTTTTGGTTATCACCATAAACAACAAACTCAGCAGTCGGTCTCTGACCTTTTACCTCGTCGTCGATACCAGCCTGAGCTGTAAACAAAGTTGCTTTTCCCTCAAGTAAGATAGTTAACGAACTTTCGGAATGACTTCCAAAACCCCGTTCGTAGGTTTTCCCTGCAATAGTCAGTGGTTTTCCATCAACTGTTTTATTACTTCTTGGAATTCCGTATCCCTGAGTAGCTGCACTGAGGTCTAATTGATCAAGCCAAACGGTTTGCGCCGTTAAAGTTTGGATACCAAATGCACTGAACAAGATTATAAGTCCGGCAATGACTGATTTAATTCTTTTTGTAATTCTCATGAAATAAAATGTTTATGGTTGGATTCGCAGTTTTTGGGATTATTTTTTATTAAAAATCCAATAATCAAAGTTGAATAATTCACGGCCGGCTGTAATGTTTTGACCATTAAAATAAAAGTAAACATCGTGTTTGCCTGTTACTTCTTGTTTTAGTTCTGATGTAAATGTTTCAAATTTATCCCATCCTCCCGTGCGGGGCAATTGGATAGATGAAATAATGGCTCCGGCAACGCTATCAAGGCGAACCTCCAAAATACCTCCATCAACTCCGGCTGCTAATGATGCTGAAAACGATTTAGGCGATTGACTTCCAAAATTCACCTCACGCACTTTTGTATAGCCTTTCAGACGAGTGCCCGAAACATATACACCCGTTTTTTTATTTTGAGTAATAGAACATTTTTGCGACCATGCCATTGTTTCAGCTTCAACTCGCTTGTAAGGATTAATTTCGCCAACGGGACTTACACCTTCCTTTGTGGCTGAAACAGAAGGAATTGTACCGTCAGGATTATAACTGAATTGTTCGATTGCAGATGCACGACCATAGCTTCCACCTCCGGGCAACAAACCGCTATGATAGAAAAGATAGGAATTTCCTTTATAATCAATAATTCCTCCGTGGTTGGTGAAACTGTTCAGTTTTTGGTTTTCCATAATTTTACCCTGATACTTCCATGGTCCCACAGGGCCACTACTTGTTGAGTAAGAAAGCGTCTCGCCCCCTTTGCCCATCCCGGCAAACATCATATAATACTGGCTGTTACGTTTGTAAAACCAGGGACCTTCTACAAACGAGTCTTTATTCGGATTCTCAGTACTTCTGTTGCCTCTTACTCCTCCAAAAGATTCTACACTTAGTGGAACAGTGACAATATCGCCCGAATAAGAAATCATGTCTTTATTCAATTTCACATAATAAAGACTGCCGTTGCCCCAGTAAAGATAGGCTTGTCCGTCATCATCAATCCATACAGTAGGATCAATATTTGACCAACTACCATTAATAATCAACGGTTTACCAAGTGCATCTTTGAATGGACCGGTTGGAGAGTCGGAAACTGCCACACCGATGGCCATATCATTTTTAGTACTTTGAGCACAGATATACCAATAAAATTTACCGTTACGCTCTATACATTGCGCAGCCCAGGCACGATCACGCGCCCATTTAAAGGATTCCAACCCGATAGGACTTCCGTGATCCGTCCAGTTAACCATATCGGTTGAGGACAATACACGCCATTTGGTCATATAATAGAAATCGAAACCGGGAATATCGTCGCCGGTGTACATATAAACCGTACCATTGTACACCATTGGAGCAGGGTCGGGCGAATAATGTGTTTGCACCACAGGATTATCAGCCAGAGTTACACCTATCGAAGCAATTGTAGCCAAAATTATTGCAAAATGTTTTTTCATGATTTAATTATAGTTTTTTTAATGATTGAATTTCCACCAGTCGAAATAGAACAATTCTTTTTCACCCCTGAAAATGAAGTACAGGTCATGAACACCCTTTATTTTTTTTACAGGCGAAGTAATTGTTTTCCAATTGTCACCTTCGCCTGAAGTTTTAATATTAATAATTGCCAGTTTTGGTCCGTCAATTTTATCAACACGAATTTCGATTTTTCCACCATGCAGCGAAGCTACATTTAGATCCACAGATGTTGCACCCGTTGAAAAATCGACACCCTGCACTTTCAGATAATCGCCATTGTTGATAGAATTTACATATAATCTATCAGCAATTTTTTTGCCTTTGTTCCACGATACATTTCGCTCCCACTCGGTTACAGTGGCAGTTTTCAACCCTTCGCTGTAAGCCATTGTTTCGGCTTCGGTGCGGATAAATGGATTTAACGTACCAATCTGAGCAGCATTTTTCGACCAGAAAGGAAGCTTCTGAATAGTGCCATCGGCATTGTACGTTAGGTTTTCGAGGCAAATCGAACGTCTTTCGTAATGTTTCGACATGGTTTGCTTCAGAATTGCATAATTGAATCCGAAGACATACGAATTTCCTTTGAAATCGATTATGCCCGGGTGGTTGCCACTGGATCGCGGGTCACCATCCATTATCATCCCTTTGTATTCCCACGGTCCGGTAGGCGACTTAGCCATTGCATAACCAATGCCTTCGGGGCAACAGGTGGAAGCATATGCCATGTAATAATGCCCGTTTCGTTTCCAAACCCACGGACCTTCCTGATAGTGAAAAGGATCTTTCTCCCCTTTTATTTTTACAAATTCCGGCACTTTTTTAGGCTCACCCGAATATGAAATCATGTCCTCGTTCAGTTTTACGTACCACAATTCCGGATTTCCCCAATAAAGATAAGCCTGACCGTCGTCATCAATCAATATGGTAGGATCAATGTCTTGTGGACTGTTGTTAATCAGGGCTTTGCCGATAGGATCTTTAAAAGGACCATAAGGACTATCGGAAACCAATACGCCAATTCCCAGACCATTAGGCACCGGACAGTATAAATAAAACTTATTGTTTCGCCTGATGCATTGAGGTGCCCAGGCTCCATTATCGGTATTTACCCATTTAAAATCTTTGAGCGAAGCTACCACTCCACGGTCGGTCCAATTTACCATATCGGTAGAAGTGTAAAGCAACCAATCTTCCATTTTAAACCCAAAAGCATCGTCTTCATCATGTCCGGCGTAAAGAAACACGGTATCATTGTACACCATTGGTGCCGGGTCGGATGTATATTTGGTTTGGATAATCGGGTTTTGTGCATTGCCCGGAAAAGGCAGATTTAGCAAAATTGTGAAAATTAAACTAATGATAAATGCGATATTTTTCATAAGATATATAAATGTTTTTTATTTAAATAAAAACAAACTCCACCAAAAAGTAAGTATTTAGGAATAAATAATGATATATTTTGATGTTTATGTTTGATGTAAAATATCAAGGGACAAGTGTCCCGAAACTTCAGGATCCCTGTCGCTTGAGTTGTCATCAAGCGACAGGGAAGTCGCTTGTCCCTCAATTAATCAACAATCCTGCGGTATTTGGAAACATATCAATAAATATTATGTATTATTTAAGAATCATTTTTACCAACTATGAATGAATACTTTAGCGTTTTGTTTAAAAAAACTTCTAATCAATTGTAAATATTTAGTTGATAAATCGTTATATCATTAATAATAATTATTTCCGGTTATTTACGGATCGAAATCTTCATCATTTTCAACTCTTTTTCATCTGAACTATTTCCATAAAACAGCTCATATTCTCCGGGAGTTACCATCATTTTTCGTTGCGTCCAATCATAAAATTCGAAGGATGAAGGAGTTAAAACCACGTTGACTTGCGCAGTTTTTCCGGCAGCCAATTCTACCCGCTGGAATGCACGTAACGTTTTGATCGGTCCTTCAATATCATTCACTTTTTTTACATACACTTGCAGTACTTCTGTTCCTGCTATTTGTCCGATATTTGAAACGGGAATGGTTATTTTCAATGACTGGTTTGTTTTGATTTTTGATTTACTTACTTTGGCTTTCCCGGTTTTAAAAGATGTATAACTCAGCCCGTAACCAAAGGGGAACATCGGTTTTTCGGTCAAGTACCTGTACGTACGACCTTTCATGTTATAATCTTCGAAATCAGGCAATTGATTTACATTTTTGTAAAATGTAACCGGTAGTTTACCCGAAGGATTGTACTGACCTAAAAGGACGTTTGCAATGGCCGTTCCTCCTGCCTGACCCGGATACCAGGCTTGTAAAATAGCATCGCACGATTCGAGTTCGGGCACTAAACCCATGGCTGAGCCGGAGAAATTGACGAAAACAATTTTCTTTCCGGCCTTTTTAAGCTCCTGTAACAACCGTCGTTGAATATTTGGTAGTTCAATATCCGTGCGATCGCCACCTTTAAAGCCTTGAATTTGAACCGGCATTTCCTCTCCTTCGAGCGAAGGTGCAATTCCACCGGCAAAAATCACAACATCAGCATCTTTCACTTTTGCAATTGACGAAGCAATATCAACAGGAATAATTGAACCTAAATCAAAATTTAAAACGGCATCAGAATTGCCCTGCGAATAGGCTATTTCAATTTCGTACGACTTACCGGCCTCAGCTTTAAGCGTATAAACATTGGTAGGGTTGGTTGCAAATACATTTCGCACCACCAATTCGCCATTGATCGTCAGCGTGGTTCTTCCGTTCACCTGAAACTGAAAAGCAACATCGCCCGTTTTAGTTGGTTGAAAAACAGTGTTGTAACGAGCTGAAAAATTCCGGATATTAACTCCCGCTGCAAAAGCAGTTGCACCCATTGTGGTTAGTTGTAATGGAGTGTTAATGGTTTGAATCACAACCGGTTCGCCCTGAGCAATACGGGTATTCCAATATTTAGCAACAAATCCTTTTTTACCATCGATACTACATTCCTGAAAAAGACTACTGATAGTCGTTTCGGCTGTGCGATCGCATCCAAAATCATAGATTAAATCTTTGCCCAATTGATTCCGCAATGCTTCCAACACCGTAACAGTATGTCCCGGAAAACCGTTATAATTACCCCATTGCATGACTGAATCATTGGCATTAGGTCCCATAACGGCTATTTTCATTGTTTTTTTCAGCGGTAAAATATTGTTTTTATTTTGAAGTAAAACTAAGCTTTCTTCAGTCATTCGCAATGCTAAAGCCTGATGTTTCGCGCTGTTAACAACCGAGTACGGAATGTCCCAAACAGGCTTTTCATTCATTTCGCCCAATTCGAAACGAGCTTTCAACAATCGCAATAATGAAACATCAACCCGTTTTTCATCGATTAGGCCTTTGTTTACTGCATCAGGAATAGTGGCAAAATCAGAACCACATTCCAAATCGGTACCATTCTGCACGGCATTAGCCGACGCGTGCGTTGCATCGGGTTGTGTTGCATGGGCATTTTGACGGTAAAAATCGGCTATTGCCCAACAATCTGAGACTACTAATCCTTTATAATTCCATTCATCACGCAATATTTGGGTCAACAAGCGATTACTTCCACAACAAGGTTCACCTTCGTAGCGATTATAAGCACACATAACTTCTTTTACATCAGCTTTTTGAACTAAATCTTTGAAAGCCGGCAAATACGTTTCCCACAAGTCGCGTGGCGAAATTTTTTCGGCGTTATAGGAATGTCGGTTCCATTCCGGTCCTGAATGTACGGCAAAATGCTTGGCGCAAGCATGCAATTTATCGTATTCAGCATCATCAGGTCCCTGTAATCCTTTCACTACGGCAACGCCCAATTTACTTGTCAGGTATGGATCTTCACCATAAGTTTCCTGACCACGACCCCAACGCGGATCGCGAAAAATATTGATATTTGGAGTCCAGTAAGTTAATCCCTGATAGCGTTTTAATCCGCCTTGCTCACTGTATTTGTTCGATTTTGCACGTGCTTCATCCGATACAGCTGTAAAAACATCAAACAATAAAGCATCGTTAAACGAAGCCGCCATACCAATTGCCTGCGGAAAAACAGTCGCTAAACCGGTACGCCCCACGCCATGCAATGCTTCGTTCCACCATTCGTATGCTTTGATGCCCAATCGCGGAATGGCAGGTGAATTATTTTGCATCAAAGCAGCTTTTTCGGCAAGGGTCAGTCTCGGAAGTAAATCTTTTGCTCTTTCTTCGGGGGTTAATTTCGTATTCTGATAAGGCAATTGCTGGCTTTGGCAGTTCAGCGAAATGAGAAAAAATACGAAAATGCCTGTGATTTTCAGAAATTTGAAGTGGATGAAGGATTTCATAAATTATTAGTAGTGTTTCTTATTAAATTTATTGTTAACTAAAATCATTTTATTCTGGAATTAAATAAATATTTACAATTCAAATATTTGTATTTCAATAAAATACCACGAATTTACTCCATAAATATTAAATAATTAATTTGGATTGTAAACTTTAAAATTACCCGAAAGATGCAGGTAACTCATAAAATATAGCAGTCCATCGTAATACCTGTATTGTCCGGTAGGAATGGGTGTATTGAAAAAATCATCAACGAAAAGCCATGCCGATTTATCTTTCGAAGCCAGAGCACCCACTGCATTGCAAGCAACCAAACCGGCTGAATGTGGCGTATCTAATTTTGTGCCATCAAGTGTATACTGATTTCCATAATTTTTAATTCCTTCACGAATAAAAAATGAATGAATTTTTCTGATTTGTGCAAGTTCATTCCCCGATTTTTTAAACCATGCGTAGTCAACAGCCATATTCATAATGCATCGCCATGCATCGAAACGAAAATCGCCGTGTCCGCCTATATTTTTTGGCGAGCCATCGTAATTGGCATAATCGGGCATTAATCCGGTTTTATTATTTGCAAATTTATGAAACATTTTCCGGCTTGTGGGTGCACAATGTTTCCAAAAGGAACTATTTTTAGTGGCCCAACGACTCCAAAGTTCATAAAATGCCGGAAGATGGTACGAAGGATCAGTAAATACCCGACCCACTTCGGTAGGGACAAAAGTGATTTGCTTTTTATCAACCTCAAACAAATTTGTAATTGGTTTATTATTCCCTTTGTCTTTATTCATAGTAAGTTCAAGAATTTCGTTTGCCTCCTTCGAATAATTATAAATGCCATTTCCGTTTCCCCAACGATTAGCCGCCAGAAAAAGAGCAGTGACGATATATTCTTCGCCATCCGAAGCAACTCCGGGATCCATAATCGTTCCATCACGGTTCATTTGCCATGCAAAATAACCTTTAGCGGATCCGGATTGATGCTGCATATGCATTTTGGCCCATTTCCAAATTTTATTAAACTCCTGTTGTTTATCCATTTGCACGCAAATCATCATCCCGTATGACATTCCCTCCGAACGTACATCTTTATTTCCGGTATCGTAAATATAAGCCTCATCTGCACCAACCTGATAGTAAATTCGTTGATTTATAGAGTCTCCGTAAAATAATTGTTGCCAGATTTTTTCTAGTTTATTAGCTATTGAAACCTTATCATAACCTGCTTCAGCAAACATATTGCGATAGTTGCCCGTATAAAATGCGCCTTTTGCCGGAATTTTAGGTTTAATGGTTTTAATTATTTTTCCATTAGAACTTCGGTCAATATTCTGAGCAAACGAATTGAATACAATCAACTGAACTGTTAATAAAAAAAAGATTTTCTTCATGTATCGATTAAATGTTTTATACTGAAATTCACACTTAATATTGTGTAAATAAGTTGATATTTAAGCGATTATATTCCAGCTATTTTTTCACTGATCCGGAAAAAATCAAAATCGGCATATCCACCCGGAATTTTCGACGAATAATTATACAACCCGAAACGATATCCCATAAAATGTTCCATCAAGGTATATTCCATTTTGAGAGGACCGCCTATTACATTCCATTTTTTACCATCGAGGCTGTAGAAGAAATTTGCCACATCAATTCTATTGCGGAAATCACATTCAATTTTAAGGTAAATTTTATTTTTCGAAAGAGGAATGCTTTGCAATTCAGTCGGTTTATCTGTCTTATTACTAACCATATAAACGTATTTTGAATTGCCCTGAACCTTTACACCAACCAAACCAAACTTCCGTTGCAATGCACAAAGTCCTGCAAAATCGCCATCTTTTAATTTTGAAA